>JAESSQ010000151.1 GCA_016764035.1 Gammaproteobacteria bacterium | reverse complement strand
TGGTTCATCAAAATACGCTGTGTTATTGTATTTACCTATGCAACATAACAAATCATTCAACGTGGACTGTCAAATAAATGCCGTTTTTCCTCAAGTCCGCTGTGCAGCCAGTTAATTCAACCGTTAGCACTATAAATTTCTATTTAGCTCACTCTTGTCTATAGCAATTTCTGCATTTACAATTCCTTTTTCCCGCCAATTTCTTAAATATCCAGATCTTAGATTTCCAAGTACATCTGAATGTTCAGTAAATCGTAAAGCATTCCATTCATGTAAGTGTTTAGTTCCATCATCCATATGTAGCAATACCCATGCTTTTTTTTGTTTAAGTAAAAGCTTTTTAAATTGTAATGGATCCTCTGGAGTAAAATTTATATTGAGCTTGTTATATGTATTTACAGAACTAGATAACTTAATTTTTGTAGGTGTTACTTCTGATTCATATGAGTCTGTTTCTTTAGGTTCATAAAAATCTATCAGTCGTTTAATAACTTCCTCTGGTGTTTCAAATGGCTGCGCTAAATCACCAAGACTTTCGTAAAGACTTTGTGAAATTTCTAATGTTATATTCATCCGTACTTCCTCGATTTCGTTAAACTATAGCTATAATAGCAAATATATATAATATAGTAACTATAATAGCCATGTTAATTATTATATGCATGAGGCTTAATATTGGCCCATAGCACTTGTATGGCTATTTAGCCATACAAGTGCTATATTCATCCTATGAGTGAACAGGACTTCGAGTGGGACGAAACAAAAAACAAGGAAAATCAACGTAAGCATGGTGTTACATTCTATGAGGCGCAACATGCTTTCTTAGATGCAAACCGTGTAATTGCTGAGGACATAGAGCACAGCCAGACAGAAAAACGATATCATTGTTTTGGTTTAAATGAACAAGGAAGTGGCATTCTCACTGTTCGGTTTACTCACAGGTATGGTTGCATCCGTATTATTGGTGCAGGTTATTGGCGCAAAGGTAAAAAGATCTATGAACAAAACAATTCAATATAGTAACGAACCAATCGGTGATTTAAATCTTATACCTGATTTTCTACCATCACCGGCAGAGCTTGCACTTAAACAACAAAACACTAAAGTGACAATCTCTCTTAGTTCAGAGAGTGTTGCCTATTTTAAAGACACTGCAAAAAACATCATATGCAGTATCAAAAAATAATTAGGCAGTTACTCGATGAGTATGTGGCTCACCAAAAAAGTGCTGACAAGTAGCTCAACCCGACCACTTATACCCAACATAGGAATTAGAGTCTTATGAAATTTAAACTTATAGTATTAACAATATTATTATTTCCACTTAACCTAAGCGCAACTGAAGTCACCAAATCTAATTGGTTCAATGGCATGTCTACTGCTTTGCCAACAGCTTTTTGCAATTCAAGCCAATATTTTCGTCAATGCTTTAGCGTGTCAGCACAAGAGTGCGAAGAGACTGCAGCATCTGCAACAAGAATATGTCTAAATAAAAATGATAAGGACATTCCACATGTACTGGTTCAACCAAAAGATAGTACGCATTGGGGTACAATCATAGGCGCATGCGCTGGCGAGGCGTATGAAATCGCATTAATAAATAAGCGCATTAACAGTGTCAAGTGCAACGATATTAGTAATTGGCAATAAGTATAAAACAACTGCGCGTAGCGGTATATTTTATATGCTTAAAGGTGAAGTTGATAATTCAATCTGCGTGTTACGCGGTCAACAAAAAGATCATGTTCCACCTAGGCTGGTCTTTCTTAAGCCGCACCCTAACAACATGATAAAAACGCTCTAGAAAAAGCGAAACTTGAGCACTACTAAAAGAAAGCGGTGATATCAACGCCTGAAATTCTGTTCAAACAAAAATTCCGCTTCGCAATAGCCACTAAGCTAGTACATCATATTTAAAAACCATCTTCTCTAAATTTTTCTACAGCACGTTTTAATGTCATTTGCGCTACCTTGCTTGCAGGGTTTTCCATTGTCTTCTCAACAACTTCAACAAAGATAGTCCTCTCATTGTTCATCGCTGTAATATGCGCCAAATACTGTGACATCCTGTCCTCGAGTGCATTAATCTTAAGCCCCATATTTTGTGCAACAATATTAACGTCATGTGCACCAGGTGAATATTTTTCCATCAACCCGTCAATCCATTCTTGCGGTTCGGTAATCTTGTCTACTTGTCCAGCCATAATAAACTCCACACATTACAATCAACTTTGCGTAGACCGCCATCTACTTTGTGTATTTCATAACCAGATTGCGACGGCTGGTTATCGTTAGCCTTTTAATAAAACCACGATAAATATCGTCTAAGATATAAATATATAACCAGACCTTTCAAATTAATATAAGAATTTTAATAAAACAAAGACGATAAATTATAGTAAAGAAATAATCACATTGGGTAATATATAAAATTCATCCCCACCTATTATCTCCATGGATGGAAGGTATACAGATTTTGCAGGAGCAAAAATCTGTATTAATCATAAACGCAATAAAGGTTTAAATCTGGGCTTGGGAAAAAATCTTATGAGAATGAGTTTGCCGATACAAACATAATTAGCAAAACAAGACACCTGCTTACTCTGTACTACACAAAATCTAGTCGGCCTAAAAATTAGCAGGCTGTTGATAAAGCTCACAGAGAGCCTTATCAACAACCTACAAGAAGACTCGCTTACAAATACTTCATTATTTTCGCCACGCCTTCTTCAACGGACAATTCACCTGTTGCCACTTCTATCTCAGCATTGTCTGGCGCTTCATAAGCACTGTCTATACCGGTAAAGTTCGGCAAGTCGCCTCGACGTGCTTTCTTATAAAGACCTTTCGGATCTCTTTGCTCAGCAATTTCCAGTGGCACTTCAACATAAATCTCAACGAACTCACCGGGGTCAAACAACGACCTTGCCATGTCACGTTCAGACCTGAATGGCGAGATAAACGAGGTAAGGACTACCAGACCAGCATCCACCATCAATTTTGACACTTCAGCTATACGTCGAATATTTTCGATTCGATCGGCATCGGTAAAACCAACATCTTTGTTTAAACCATGGCGGACATTAACTCCATCTAAAATATAAGTCCGAATACCTTTTTTATGTAGTTCTTGCTCTACAGCATTAGCAATGGTCGATTTACCCGAACCACTCAAACCAGTAAACCAAAGTACCCTGGGTGGGTGACCATTAAGTTTAGCGCGCGCTTTTTTGTCAACAACCAGTGCCTGACGATGAACATTTTGCGCACGTCTTAACGAGAAGTTAATCATGCCAGCACCAACCGTGGCATTCGAATAACGATCGATTAATACAAAAGCGCCCATTGCTTTACATGATTTATAAGATTCAAAAGGAATCTCTTTGTCCAGGCTCAGGGTTAATTCACCTATCTCATTTAAACCCAGCGAACGCGATGATAGTTGTTCGAAGGTATTGATATTGTATTTATATTTGATATCGGTAATGGTCGCATTCACCCGCTGCGCACCAATCTGCATGATGTAACTTCGGCCAACAAAACCCGCTTCCTGATCCATCCAGACCATACTGGTTTCGAACTGATCAGAAACTTCGCAAGGCTTATCTGCCGTAACCAGTACATCACCACGTGAAATATCAACATCGCGGTCCAACGTAATGGTTACCGCTTGACCGGCGCCAACGTTATCGAGAGATGACTTATAAAGTACGATATCTTTAATGCTGGCAACTTCACCTGACGGTAATACGCGAATTTTCTGGCCTTTTTCTATCGAGCCTGCAACAGCCGTACCCGAGTAACCACGAAAATTTGCATCCGGACGATTAACCCATTGCACAGGAAAACGAAATGGGTGTTCAAGCTGCGCCTGCCCAACCTCAACCGTCTCAAGAAAACTTAACAACGTTGGCCCACTGTACCAACCGGTTTTATCTGAGCGCTGAATAACGTTATCACCTTTCAACGCTGACATCGGTATCGCGGTAACCGATTCAAAACTTAGCTCTGCCGAAAATACGCCATAGGCTTCAACGATGGCATCAAAATCGCTCTGACTGTAATCCACCAGATCCATTTTATTAACCGCAAGAACGATATGCTTTATGCCGAGCAACGACGTTATAAATGAATGTCGACGCGTCTGCGTGAGTATGCCCTGAGAAGCATCAACCAAGATAACAGCAACATCAGCAGTAGAAGCACCGGTAACCATATTACGCGTGTATTGCTCGTGACCAGGGGTATCGGCAACAATAAATTTTCGATGATCAGTATTAAAAAACCGGTAAGCCACATCGATAGTAATACCTTGCTCACGCTCGGCGGCAAGGCCATCGACCAACAGGGCAAAATCTATATCCTCGCCCTGCGTACCATGTTTTTTAGAATCATTTTTTAGCGCACTAACCTGATCCTCAAAAATTAACTGCGCCTCATAAAGTATGCGACCAATTAGGGTGCTTTTACCGTCATCAACACTACCGCAGGTAATAAAGCGCAACAAGTCTAATTTTGACTGCTCATCTATATAAGTATCTACACGCTGTTGGATGTCACTCTTTTGAGTATCGACTATTTGAATTGGTTTACCCATCAGAAATAACCCTCCTGTTTTTTCTTTTCCATGGAAGCGGATGAATCTGAATCAATAGCTCGACCCTCACGCTCACTGGTTTTACTTTGTAATAATTCTAAAATAATCGATGACAGATCATCCGCATCCGATTCAACAGCACCTGTTAACGGATAACAACCCAAGGTTCTAAAACGCACGCGCTTTATTTGAATCTCTTCATTATCGAATAATCGAGCACGATCATCGTCGACCATAATCAACATACCGTCACGTTCCACAACAGGTCGCTCGGCCGAAAAATACAGAGGCACAATAGGAATTTGTTCACGATAAATGTATTGCCAAATATCAAGTTCAGTCCAATTTGATATCGGAAAAACACGGATGCTTTCACCTTTGTTTTTCGAACCGTTATAGAGGTCCCACAACTCTGGACGTTGATTTTTAGGATCCCAACGATGATTGGCCGTGCGAAATGAAAACACGCGTTCTTTGGCACGACTTTTTTCTTCATCACGTCGCGCACCACCAAAAGCCACATCAAACTTATATTTGTCTAACGCCTGTTTTAAGCCTTGCGTCTTCATCACATCAGTATGCAATGCACTACCATGATCAAACGGGTTAACGTCTTTTTCGATACCTTCAGGGTTAGTATGAACAATCAGTTCCATGCCGATTGCTTTCACCATCTCATCACGGAACTGATACATCTCCTGAAACTTCCAACGCGTATCAACATGCAATAAAGGAAACGGTGGTGGCGCAGGATAAAAAGCCTTCTGCGCGAGATGCAACATCACTGCAGAGTCCTTGCCAATGGAATACATCATCACCGGGTTTTCCGCCTGCGCCATCACTTCGCGCATGATATGGATACTTTCGGCCTCGAGTCGATCGAGATGCGAGAGCTCATCAGCAGCAACGGGTTGCTGCACAGATTCCGACACCGGCAATATTTGCTCAGCATAATAATAAGCCGTCGTGCCGATACGTATGCTGTTACCAGAATCCAACTTAATATCATGATTACCGTGATATTTAACCAGCGCTCTAATATTTTTAGTAATTGCGCCATGAGGCCAAACGATTAGGTTTTTACCACCTGCCAGAACTTGCAACGCCTCCAGCAATACATGATTATCATCAAGCGATTTTAGATATAACCAACGTCTACCCATACGGCCGTCGTTTGCAAACAGCACCCAACCCGCCTTTTTATCTTTGTGAACCTGCAACACTAAAGATAAGTGTCTTTTTCGCTTTGCCTGCGATTCAAGACTATCGATAACCAATTTTTTAGGCGTACGATTATTTTCGTCTTTTAAATCTTCTAGTTTCAAGCATTGCGGGATAAGGCCCGATGACTCAAGTGCTCGCTCAGTGGCTCGCAGTGTTTGTTTTGGCGTATCAGTTACAAGCATCTGGTGGATCGATTGCGTATCCCAGAATTGCATAACTTTTTGTTGATCAAATCTATTCTTATATAAATCAGCGGGTAGTTTCATAGTCAGCTCTAACGGTTGCAGTTTTGTCGTTGTATGCAATAATATACAATTAAAACCGTTAATCAAGTAATTTAATGTTTTTATTATAAATAACTAATAAAAACTGCATAATGCGACAAATTGAATGAACGGCATAATCTCGTACGCTTGTAATTTAGTTACAAATAAGCGAATCTAACAACGCACGAACTCTCAAAACTATAGACTACAAACCATCAAAGGCAACGCATTGTCACATCTTCAAGCGATTCAACAACTTCGAGATTACGTAAACCAACATATTATCGGCCAGCATGCGCTGGTTGACCGCCTGCTAATAGCCCTGTTAGCCGATGGACATTTATTGGTGGAAGGTGCGCCTGGCCTGGCCAAGACACGTGCCATTAAAGTATTAAGTGAAGGCATCGAAGGTGATTTTCACCGTATTCAATTTACCCCAGACCTGGTGCCTGCCGACCTGACCGGCACAGAAATTTTTCGGCCGCAAGATGGCTCCTTCCTGTTCCAAAAAGGGCCGCTTTTTCATAATCTTATCCTTGCTGACGAGATCAATCGCGCACCAGCCAAAGTACAGTCCGCACTGCTCGAAGCCATGGCTGAACGCCAGATTACCGTTGGCCCCGAAACCTACAAGTTGCCACACCTGTTTCTGGTGATGGCCACACAAAACCCGATAGAACAGGAAGGCACCTACCCTTTGCCGGAAGCACAACTCGATCGATTCTTAATGAAAGTACTGGTCGACTACCCCGATGCCGAATCAGAAAAAGCCATACTCGAATTAACCACACAGGAAGCACGTGAAGATCGCCGGGAACCACAATCACCAGAAACAGAAATAAGTCAGGACGTATTGTTTCCAGCACGCAAAGAGGTTCTTGATATCCACCTGGCGGAAAACCTGAAAGACTATATCGTGCAACTGGTCATAGCTTCACGTAACCCCGGTGCATATAACAAAGAATTAGCCCAGTGGTTGCAGTATGGTGGTAGCCCACGTGCAACCATGGCGTTAGGTCGCTGCGCCCGTGCTCATGCATGGCTTGCAGGGCGTGATTTTGTTACCCCTGAAGACATTCAGACTATGGCACTGGATGTTTTACGCCATCGCATCATACTCAGTTTTGAAGCGGAAGCCGAAGGTATTACCACGGATTATTTCATTAACGAGCTTATATCTCTTATCGCAGTACCGTAAAAACCACCTTTGCTCATGCGCCAGACTATGAAACAACCCGCTGCCGATGACATCACCCGCATTCGCCAATCTACATTAATCAGTCTCAACCGCGAAGCAAAAAACTTACCCCTTACACCAGGGAAAATTACCGCGAAACTTAGTGGTGCCTACCTGACTATCTTCAAAGGCCTGGGCATGGAGTTCGATGAAGTTCGACCCTACCAGGCCGGTGATGACCTTTACAGTATTGACTGGAATGTCACCGCCCGTACCGGCGAAGCACACACTAAAGTCTTTCGCGAAGAACGAGAGCGTCCAGTATTAATGTGGGTCGATTATCGACAACCCATGTTTTTTGGCACCCGTGGTTCATTTAAATCTGTGGTTGCAGCAAAAACAGCCGCATTGTTAGCCTGGAGTACAGCACAGCATGGTGACCGACTCGGTGGCCTCATCTTCTCGGAAAATCAACATGATGAATTACGCCCACTACGTGGCAAAACTGGCACGTTACACTTTATTCATCGCTTGAGTAATCATTCTGCATGGGATGAATATCAACAAAATCAGCAACACGCAGGCAAACCCTACGACATTAAAAAAGCGGCGCTAGAACAAAGCGCTGCACAAGCATTACATCGCCTGCGTCGTGTTACACACAGTGGCAGCCTAATATTTCTCATCTCTGATTTCCGCCACTTTAATTCGCTGGCCGAAAGCTACCTGGCTGCGATGTCGTGTCACAACGATGTCGTCATGATAAACATCCACGACCCACTGGAAAGCCGACTGCCATCAGCGGGGCATTATCGCTTCAGTAATAGCAAAACCAATATCGATGTCGACACCCATAACCAGAAAACATGTGACGATTACCAGCAGCAATTTATACAACGCCAACAGTATCTAAAAAACATGTGTCGTCGTATGGGCATGTTCTACCTCAGTATATCCACCGCAGACGAACTCGTCAGCAGCTTACAATCCGGCCTGGGATTAAAACGATGAATGACATACCGATACGCGACATCCATCTTCCCGATATGTACGGCTGGTGGCCGCCTGCTCTGGGCTGGTGGTTACTGTTGTTTATCCTTTTTATGGTGTTTTATGGCATACCCTGGTTGCGTAAAAAACTACGTCACAAAACCATCGATCAACAGGCATCTGCACAATTTATAACGATTAAAACTCGTTTTGAAGATCATCAGGATAAGGCTCAACTACTGCAGGAGCTATCGGTTATGTTACGACGAATCTGCATGACATATCGCACACGCGCACAGGTAGCAAGCTTGCTTGACAAGCAATGGCTAAAGCAACTGGACAAGCTTGTCGGAAAAACGTGCTTCACGCCGGATATAGCTGCTTTATTAATTAACGGCCCCTACCAAAAACAGCCTGATTTCGATGCTGATGAACTGTTAACAAGTTGCCAGCACTGGATAGCTGCACTGCCATATAATGATGGTCAACAAAGATGATCGAGTTCGAATGGCCCTGGGTTTTCCTCATCTTACCGCTACCGTTATTGCTGCGTTTTTTTCTGCCTGTCGCCAAACAGGTACAAGATGCCTCACTAAGCGTTCCGTTTTTAGACGACATCCAACCACAGAAAAAAAATTATTCTGGGCAAACAAAATTCCCCTGGTTACTGGTTTTGTCGATCATCGCATGGCTGTGTTTAGTTTTAGCTGCGACGCGACCACAATGGCTGAATGAACGTGTCGACATCCCTATTAGCGGTCGTGATTTAATGCTTGCTGTGGATTTATCAGGCAGCATGCGCAATGTAGACTTTGTGCTCGACGGCACGCTGACCAACCGCCTACAGGCAGTCAAACACGTAGCCGGAGAATTCATCAAAAAACGCAAAGGTGATCGACTAGGGTTAATCCTATTTGGTCGCCAACCTTATCTGCAAACGCCCCTTACCTTCGACATCAATACGGTAAACACCCATCTACAGGAATCAATGATCGGCATAGCTGGCAATTCAACAGCCATCGGCGATGCTATTGTGCTAGCAACAAAACGCCTGCGCGAAAAGCAACAGGACAGCCGGGTATTAATTCTGCTTACCGATGGCGAAAACACAGCAGGTGAAATCGAACCACTACGTGCTGCGCAACTGGCAAAGTCACAACAACTTAAAATTTATACTATTGGCATCGGCGCCAATCTGATTATCAGTTCCAGCGCCTTTCGTACTCGCTCACAAAAAAACAATGCCATTGACGAAAAAACCTTAACTGCCATCGCTGATCAAACGGGCGGGCAATATTATCGCGCACACGATATCGAAGAATTGAATAAGATATATCAGGTCATCGACGAACTAGAACCCATCGAACAGGACACGCAGAGTTACCGCCCACTGACCGCGTTATTTTACTGGCCGCTAAGTCTGGCTATTCTACTGGCGTTTATCGTTTCTCTTACTCGCCTGATAATTAAGCCTTAACCATGGCCATAAATTCATGATCGAACAATTTCATTTTATTCGACCGCTTTGGTTAATTGCCATCATCCCGCTGTTAATTATCTGCGGCCTGTTGCTGCGTCGAAAACTGTCCAGCCATAACTGGCACAAAGAAGTTGACCCGGCTCTACTACCGTATCTATTAATTACCCAAAATAAAAAAAACAATTACATCGCCATACTCTGTTTTTTTACCGCAGGCATATTCGCACTTTTAGCCATGGCCGGACCTAGCTGGGAAAAACTGCCGCAACCGCTATTTAAAAAACAGGCAGCCTTAATCATCGCACTCGACCTGTCACACTCAATGGATGCTGTCGATCTAAAACCCAGTCGCTTAACCCGCGCTAAATTTAAAATTGCGGATATTTTACAACGCCGGCACGAAGGCCAAACGGGCCTGATTGTCTACGCGGCAACCACCTACACGGTAAGCCCTGTCACCGAAGACACCGCCACCATCGACGCTCTACTGCCAAGCCTCAGCACAGATATCATGCCCGCCGAAGGCAATAATACGAGTCATGCATTAAACAAAGCTGTCGAACTATTACACAATGCCGGTTTTAACCGAGGTGATATTTTACTGGTGAGCGATGCTCTGCAAGCTAGCGTACAGCAAAACATGGACATGGTAGCTGATCTCGGTTTCCGCGTTTCAATGTTGGCCGTTGGTACGACAGATGGCGCACCAATACCGTTAGACGATGGTGGCTTTTTAAAAGACGGCATGGGCAAGGTGATCGTACCTAAACTCGAAGCCACTAAACTACGTTCAATAATAACGTCTAACAACGGCCTGTTCAGCCAGCTCTCTATTGATGATAGTGATATCGAAAGCCTGATGCCACTCATCGACATCAGCGCCATCGAAGGCGAATCATTGGAGGTCGAAATAGAAACCGACATATGGCGCGAACTTGGCCCCTGGCTTCTCCTTGTAGTACTGCCACTAGCAGCGCTGGCATTTAGACGTGGCTACCTGATTTTTGCCGTATTGTTTATTTTACCGATAGCCAAACCTGCCCATGCACTAAGCCTAAACGAGCTGTTCACCAGCGACAACGATCGCGCCATGGCTTTATTTAAAGACGAAGAGTATGAAGACGCTGCCCTATTATTCGACAATGAACAATGGAAAGCGGCAGCACTGTATCGCATTCGTCAATACCAGCTATCTATCGACTTATTGGAAAATTTCGACACCGCTAAAGCGCATTACAACCGTGGTAATGCGCTCACCCGCCAGGATGAAATAACTAAAGCCATCGAGGATTACAGCAAAGCCATCGAACTCGACCCCGATCATGAAGACGCCAAATACAACAAGGCGTTATTGGAAAAACGACAGGATGAGGATGAGCAGAATCAAGAGTCTCAGGAAGGCGCCAACCCTGAACAACAAGAAGAAGACGAATCAAAAGATTCCGAAGCGGCCAGTGGTGGCGATGCCAGCCAGATGAACCCCGAACCCCAGGACGAAGATCAACCGCAGGAAAATACCGAAGCATCACCAAGCCCTCCTGACAATGAGCCACAAGCCGAAAACGAACCTACTGAAAACGACGAGCAAGGTCAGCCCTCATCACAATCATCCGCACAGAACGAACCTGAACAAGAAACAAGTGAGCAAGGCCAGCAACAGGATCAACAACAAAATCAACAACAGGACGAACAGCAGCAAGAACAACAGGCTGTCGAGCAAGACGATAACAATGAAGCTCAGGCGGATGAAGAAACCAATCAGGAAACGGATTCGGATGAACAACAGCCACTATCCGATCAAACCGTCGAACAGTGGTTAAACAAAGTACCGGATGATCCAGGCGGCCTGTTACGTCGAAAATTTAAATATCTGTATAAAAAACAACAGGAAAACATTGACAAAGCTAACGCTAAAAACCAATAGTAGGTCTAATGAAAATCAACGCAATCAAATCAAGCGCTTTCTACACTATATTGTGGCTGACCTGCAGTATCAGCCCACCGGCTCTGGCACTGGCGACAGCAATCATTCAGGTAAATACTATTCCTGAGGAACTCTATGAGAACGAACCCTTTAACCTAATTTTTCAAACCATAGACATCGTCGATGGTGCTCCCGACTTCAGCCCTTTAGAAAAAGATTTCACCATTACCACCACCACACAACGTAATGATTTTGATATGTTCACCGGAAAATTTGCACGCAATGATAACTGGGTAGTCGAACTGATTCCCGATAAAGCCGGTCGTTTTATTATTCCTGAGATTGCGTTTGGTCGCGATCGCAGCCCAAGCATCAGCCTTATTATCAAACCTCAAAGCAAACAGCTTAACGCAGCAAAACGCAATTTTATTTCAGAGCTTGAAGCAAGTCATACCACCGTCTTTGTCGGCTCGCAGATTATCATCACCCAACGCATGCTCAGCACGCGCAAGACCGCTCGCCCCAGTTTCAGTGAACTGAAGAAATCAGGCGTTAACGTGATGCAGGAAAAACTCGACGACGGTAAACCCTACGATATCAAACGTGGCGATAAAACTTATCATGTCCTGGAAATTAAACACGCGATATACCCACAACAAACTGGACAGCTATACATAGAACCTTCCGTTGCCGTCGCACAAGTGGCTGCTAGCGGTGATGGTAGCATCAACCCGTTAATGAATAACGCCATTACCAAAAACGCATCATCTGCGCCTATAGAAATAAAAATTAATCCCATTCCTGAAAGTTTTAACCAAAAAAACTGGTTACCAGCAAAAGAAGTTCGACTGCAGGAAGAATGGACTGAAAGTGGTACTACGTTTAATGTTGGCGAACCCATTACGCGAAGTTATTCCGTTTATGTTGATGGCCTGGGCTTCGCTCAACTGCCTGCATTAGCGATCGGCACCGTGGAAAACCTTAAACGTTACCCGGATAAACCCGTCAGCCGTAATAAAATTTCTTCTTCCGGTATCAGCAGCTCGGTAAAAACACGCGTGGTACTCATCCCTACGCAGCCTGGCACGTTTACGCTGCCAAGCATCGAAATACCATGGTGGAACACGGTCACCAATGAACGCGTTGTTTCATCGATTCCACCTCGGCGTATTACCGTTATCGGTGCGGGTACTGAAAATACCGCAACGGCACCTGCAGGGACAACTAAACCAGCATCTTCCGAAAACATGGTGAGCACTAAACCGCGCAGATCAGAAAATGAAAGGCTCTATCTCTGGCTCAGTATTTTCTTCGGCATGGGCTGGGGCAGCACTATTCTACTGTGGGCTGATATTAATCGTTCACGCAAAAAACGATTAATCATACCGCCATCAAAAGAACCTGCCACCTTGTACCAGGCCGGAAAAACTTTGATGAAAGCCTGCAGCACAGCTCAGGCCACAGCATGTGAACGCGCCCTGATTGCCTGGGGTAAAATAATTTTTCATGACAACACGCTAACGAGTCTCGGCGCCTTAAAACAGCGTGTTGAAGATCCATTGCAATCGGAAATTGGCAAACTGGAAATAGAGCTATATAGCGCAAACACCAGTGGCTGGAATGCCGATGAAATATGGCGAACCAGCCTTCTTATCGATGTTAACCCGCAAGCGCAAAAGATACTCAGTGACTTAGAACCCATGTATAAATAAATGGCCCTGTCCTTACGGTGACTATTTATTCTGACTTAATTTTTTGCTTACGCCTTTCAGCAATAAGTGTGGACTGAATCCGATGCAGTGCTGCGCACTTTTTAATGATGGGTTTAACCGTGTCAGAAAATGACTGGTAACTATCTGTGCTCATAATCAACATGGTTTGAAACCAGTTATAATGTGCATCATATTGTGACGTGGCTCGCTCTTTTTTAAAACCACCCACCTGCAGAAAATCGACAGCGATGATATTGGCTTCATCCGCAGCTTTATTTAGCGTTTCAGCACGAACTTCATCGCTTTCAACAATAATTTCAGCTAACGTCCTCTGTAATGCCGAACACTCAGAAAAGGCTTCAGAGACCTGTAAGTAGTCGACATCATCCTCCGCCCACGCCATCTGACCATGCATTATAAAAACAAATATTGCTAATAATGTAATTCTGTTCGACTTAAAATGCTTTGATAACATTGTATTAACCTTACAAACTAGTGCTCATGGCCAATGAGCTTGACCAATTCATGAAAACCATAATGTACATTAGCCAGCGCATATTCAGGGGTGCGATTTTCAACACATATTGTCTCGATTGGTGATAATACCTTATATAAATTTTCTACCGCATGTCGCCATTGCGTTGCATCAACGTTTTGTGGAACCTCAGCTGAACGGATTTTATTCAGGCGAATCATTAATGTCGGATATTGTTTACAAATTTTCTGGTTACGCTGCGCACCTGATTCAGCGTGCCACAGTGGCGCCATCACATCATGAAAACCAGCAACAGCAACTGGAAAATCGTGATGAGGAGCGCCCTCTTCGGCAAAAACATAAGCACTCATGAGAAGTAAAACAGGCAAGGTAAAAATGCTAAAAACAAAATTCATTTAGGTAACTCCGAATGTTATAAACATTTAATCTATGTAAGAAAATCTTGTCAGTTAATCATATGCTAAATGTTTTTTTCTAGCAACGCGCAAACCACAGACAATAATCTTTAAACGTAAATAAATAAACACCGGTAAAATTCCTGGAAAATGATACTCTACGGCTCCACGTTGATCTGACTTACAAATCAGTTTCATAACCCATTAGAGCACCCTATATGTTTGGTTTTTTCAGTAATAACAAAAAAGCGGCCAGTAAAATAGCTAACGAGATGCACCGACAAATACGCGATGCTATAAAAGCTAATGAGGCCGAAGCAAGCGCACACGTCACGTCACTTTTCACCCTCGGTTATCTGTACGGCTTTCTTAGACAAGGCTTCACTAACCAGGGGTTCCAGGGTGAGCAGCTTTCCGAAAAATATTTCAAACCTGTGTGCAAGAAAATACCGGGCAACTTTTATAACATAATACGTGAACAATCAGATGAACTGGATATTGCCATTGAAAAAAACGATACGAAAGCAGTCGCGTTATATGAAAAGGGTTTAGCCGCAGGTATTCATGACGCGGCAATGTTTACTATATCTTCGACAAACGTAGCAAACAATTTGTTTTACTACCTTACAAACCATGAGCTAGATCGCAAAGCCAAACCATAATAAAGACACAGCGATTGAAATACTGATTACTTAAGTGAGTGCCAAAGTGATTATCTAAGAAGGTATAACCCTGGTCATCTATTTAAGGTTTAAGACCATCACAGGCATGTGTAAAACGTAAATCTGAAATAAAATACTGTTTTGATAAGCGCTGCAATTCGGTTGTTTTATCAGGTACTAATCGCCTGCATTTTCGATAATTTGCCAGGTCTAGCGAGCTGTGTAATTCCCTGGCATAATCGCTTGCTTTATTTTGTGCTGTATTACGCTTACGCTTGTCACCCTTACACAAGGTCACCAGTTCCTGATTAAGTTTGGCACCACGAATTTTTAATGCTTCTAAAACAGTCCGATCAACCAACTGCATACATTGCTTCATTTTCTGTTTTGTTTGTTGCTCGCCAACATCTCCGTAAGCAGATATTGGCACGCTAAGGGTAAGCAACACCAACATGACAAATACGCCTAGTTTTCTCGTAACTATCATTCAGTTAGCCCCACAACATTTTTTATATTTTTTGCCACTGCCACAAGGACACCGCTCGTTACGCCCAACTTTTGTATTAGTACGTACCACGGTATCGTTACGCCAACCCATCGGCGCTGAACGCTCGCCTGGCACGATTTTTTTATCGGCTATCGGCACAGCGACCGCGGCATATTCCATGCCTTTGTCCAGGGCTTCATCATCAGGGTACAACCACCAGGTAAGTTCTTTGATAGGCTCTTTAATATAACCATCAACAACTTTATCCTTATTTTTAATGGTTTCATTCATATCATCTTTAAGACAAGCTTTAAGTGATTTAGCATTTAATACCATGGGTGCAATCAATTGTTTGCTTATGGCGTGACGTAATAAATCTTCGAGTTCACCCGGATGCAGATCATAAGCAATCAAGGCAATACTGTCCCACACATAACCCGGCACCTGCTCCAGCTTACTTTCCATTAATTCTTTTAGATAAGCGATAACTTCATCACGACTGAGCACGTCTTCTTTCCACAACACCATCAAACTATCCAGTGCGCCACTGCGAATCCATGGATCCAAATTTGCATTTTCTATGACTGATTTTATCGGCTGTAAATCACCGTCATAGACTGACGCCAGAATGCGCCCGAGTGCTTCGGTAAAAACCTCACCGGTAAGTTTTACGACCTTATCACCTGGATGTGAAATCAGTTTGATGATTAGCGGATATGCACTTTTATTCCGCAGATAAGCAAGAAGAAAAAGTGACACCACATGGCGAATATAATCATTACCACGTTTACCAATGTCATCAGGTTTATCTGCAAATGACGCTATTTCGTTAAGTAATAACGGCGAAAACTCGATCTGGCGCGTTACCACTTCATCAAAAACATCTTCACTTGGTGGGTTTGCAATTGAACTGAGCTGTTCAAATAATTCTACAGCGGAAACTACTTTATTAGTCATGATATTTTTTTCGTGAAACCGATTTCGTTAATGTTATATATTAATTAGCTGATTACTGTAAATGGATAGTTACGCGAAACATCAAGCACCAAACCAGAACTCATGATCTTTTTCTAAAAACGCCTGATAGCTCATGAAATACGAACCGTCACAGGAAAAGCTTAAGCCCACCATACCGTTAACAATATTTATCGAACCTGATCGCAGATAGATTGTTTCATCTTCAACACGTAATTGCTTAAACTTTTCAAATATTTTTTTAATATCCTGCGAAGGCACCGTTGCTGCTTTATCATACAGTTGCTGGGAGTAGGACTGACAAGCATCATGGTCGATCAATTCAGTCATTGTTAAAACATCATAACTACGAGGTTTATCAACATGCCACAGGGTCGCTCGACTACTGGAAAAATGAAGCTTACTGTGGAAAACACCGTGCTTAAGGATAAGCGTTTCCATTAAGCTCATTACGGCATCAACATTATCGTCCAAACGGCTTTGCACTCGCTGAGGTTCAATCAGTGTATGTTGTAACGCATGCTCATCTTTTATCTGCGACAGATCAGCCAATTCTTGTGGCGCGTCATCAGGACGAGGCAAACTACGCAGGTCATAATCCACCCCGATAAAGCCAACCAGCTCATCAACATTACCTCTCACCGCATGTATTGCAGTGAGTGATGGTCGCCGTTGGTTGCGACTAATATAACTTTTAGACAGTTTAAAGCTCCGTCCATCAAACATACCTTCCATATAAGGACGATGTGAGCGATCACGCCCTAATTGATTATCATCACGTCCCTGTTTCGACATATTTGCAGTAAGCTGAACACCATTAACATCCAAAACATAAATGCAATTATAATCGTCCAGTGTCGATATTAAGCCTTCTAACTTGTCTTCTAATGCCGCCTGATTTTTCATCACCGGTGACAATTGTTGCGCACAGGATTTAATAGTGGGCACAATCGTCTGCTTTAGCGTCTCACGCTGCACCGCGACCATATCTGCCATCGATTGCAATAACGCATCACCTTCTACTTTATCTTTAGCATGTTGAATAACTTCTGATTGATGTTCACGACCAAAGGTGAAATACACCAAAACTAATGAGACACTGGTTGCACCGTAGAGCAACATAAAGACACTGGAATTAATCCGGGTAAGGTCAATCAGTACACCAAACATTATGGGCAGTAAAAAACCACCAACGCCGCCGGCCAGCCCGACGATACCGGACGCCAGGCCGAGATTATCCGGGTATTCATCAGCAAGCCCTTTAAAGACAGAAGCTTTACCCAAACCCCAGGAAATACCCAGCACGAATAACACAGCCGTAAATACCCAAATATTAAGACCGACACCAAAATTCCAGTCTTCACCTGAGATAACTTTAATACTCATAACTGTTTGCGGATATGCCAGTAAAAATAAACACACCCAACTCACCCACATCACACCCCAGGTAACGATATAAGCACCATAACGATCAGATAACCAACCACCCAGTGCTCTGACAACACCCGATGGCAACACAAAGATACTCGCTAACAGTGCCGCTGTAGTCAGATCCAGTTGATACTCATTAACATAGTATTGAGTAATCCATAAAGACAAACCCACGAAACCACCAAATACCAGTGAATAATACTGGCAATACTTCCAGATCTTGGGGTCACGTAATAATACTAGCTGCTCTTTAAGACTTACATTGCTCGCACTTCGATGTGAAGGGTCATCATAGGAAAACAACCAAAAAACAATGACCACCACAATCATGGCAACAGCATAAACTTTAGGGACGGATTGCCAACCCCATGCCACCAGTAGCGCCGGCGCTGCAAAATTGGTCAACGCGGCACCGGCATTACCGGCACCAAATATACCCATTGCCAGACCACGACGCGCAGGTGGAAACCATTTTGCGGTGTAGGTGACACCAACGGCAAACGATGAACCCGCGACACCGACGAACAGACCTAAGACAAGAAATTGCCAATATTCAGTAGCCGAACCAATCATATACAGGGGTGGAATGATACAAAGCAGTAGGATTGCAAAGACCCCTCGACCACCGTAACGGTCGGTCAATATACCGACTGGCAATCGCAACAGGGCACCACTTAATATAGGTGTGGCGATTAATAAACCAAATTGCGTATCACTGAGATTAAGTAACGCTTTTATCGGGATACCGATAATAGAAAAAATAACCCATACAGCAAAACAGGCCGAAAAGGCCATCGTGCTCATGGTTAATACGGAAACTGCCTGACGATTATCTGTAATCATATTATTAACAATACTATTGTTTATCCGACTTCAGATTAGAGAGTCTATGACTTTTTATTATATATTCAAATATAGTTAAACCTGATTTTTATAACATTGGCTTAACTCAAAACGCATTTCTAGTTATTGTCATCTCGACCAACGAGAGAGATCTTAATATCGTAACCGTGCAAGATCTCTCTCGTTGGTCGAGATGACAGTAGAAATGAATTATTACTCTATCGGGAAAAATTTTTTCAACATTGGGTAATAGCAACATTCAATAAAACAATGATTACTTATTTGAACAATTAATGAAAAAAACTCAAACCGTTAAGACTGGCCATCCATGGCTGCCTCGACACAAAAAACAAACGCTAATATTCTACGCGTTCTTATGATATTCCATTACTTTCATAACTTCGTTTTTAGAGCCCATGATGACTGGAACACGCTGGTGCGGGTCGCCGTTAGGCTTCACTTCCATGACGCGCTCATAGCCTGTGTAAGCAGCACCACCGGCTTGTTCTACGATCATTGCCATTGGGTTGCCTTCGTACAACAAGCGTAATTTACCACCCGCTTCACGGTTACGTTCGTCGATAGGGTAAAGGAAAATACCACCACGACATAAGATACGGTGTATCTCACCAACCATGGCAGCAACCCAACGCATGTTATATCGTTTGCCTAACGGACCTTCTTCACCCTGAACACAATCAGCGATGTAATCCTGAACAGGTTTTTCCCAGAAACGCTGGTTTGACGCATTAATTGCGTACTCTGCAGTATCTTCTGGAATAGCCATATTTGGATGCGTCAGAATAAATTCACCGATTGACGAACACAGGGTAAACCCGTTTACACCATTACCGGTAGTCAAAACCATCATAGTCGATGGCCCATACAAACAATAGCCAGCAGCAATCTGCTCGGTACCAGGGCGAGAAAAGTGTTCGGCAGTGGGGTTTATTATGCCTTCTGGTGCCTGCAATATAGAAAAGATTGCACCGACATCCATGTTGATGTCCATATTGGATGAGCCATCCAATGGATCAAAGGTAACCAGATAATGACCGCGTTGTTTTCCTTCTGAAGTATGTATTACATCGTCCTGTTCTTCTGATGCCATACCGGCACAGTGACCATTATTTTCCAGTGCATCGATAAACATCTGATCGGCGATCAGATCCATCTTCTTTTGCACGTCGCCCATTGAATTTTCACTATCCGTAACGCCCAGAACACCCGCTAAATCGCCGCGGTTTACCAGGTTAGCAATACCTTTACAGGCAATGGTGATGTCATTTAACAGACCGGTAAAAGTACCACCGGCACTGCTGCCTAATTTACGCTGCTCATTGATAATAAATGATGATAATGTTGTACCCAGTTCTTGCATAGTGTTCTCCTATGGCATTGGTTGGTTCTGAATTAAGCCAATCAAAATTCAGTTAAAAATCAATTCTTTCGTGTAATTACTCGTATGCTCTATGTCCTATATCATGTGGATAAGTATCATACGGGCAAGCTATATCGCGTACTGCTCAGTTATCGTTCTTATGTCTATAATCCGGCACTAACAAACCTGGCCAGGTTTAGATAAATTAAGCGGCGCGTCAAAATCGTTTTGTAATATCCACGCCATCCATGCCGTCACAACACCTTAACTTATATTGTTAGTGCCACTCAAAAAACTAAACACCGCGTAGGTTAAACCCTTGATTTCCTGCTGTCTACCTCATATTCGATTCTAAAGCAGAAAATCATCTATCTAATCAACAATATCACTTTAAAAAATGCTTTTATGCTTTTAATATTTCGCTGGCTCGAAAAAGTGCCACCAGTGTTTTGGCATCATTTATCTTGCCCTTTAACGCCCATTCAATAGCCTCGCTAAATGGCAGCCAATGTATGTCGATAAGCTCACCAGGCTCATGCTGAATCGTCGTTGATTGCAGCTTTTTCGCCAGATACAAATAGACCGTCTCATCGCAATAACCAGGCGTCGCATACATTTTGCCCAGCGATGACCAACTCGTGGCTAACACACCGGCTTCTTCCTGCAATTCTTTCCTGGCGGTGGATTCAGGTGTTTCACCGGCATCAATCTTGCCCGCCGGAATTTCCCATATCCAGTCCGCCACCGCATAACGGTATTGACGGATAAGACATACCCGTTGCTGTTCGTCAATCGCGACAATAGCCGAACCACCCGAGTGATGAACAATTTCCATGTCCATTTGATGACCGTCAGGCAAACAGACGGTGTCACGATTAACCGTAATTACACGGCCTGAAAATTCACATGTCTGTGTTATTAGCTCGGCTTTCTTCATTAATCAAAAGCTATAACCATAAAACGATTAACGCCCATAAAGACGATTAAGCGACTGAAATTTTTCTTGCACAAGCCGTAACGCATCAAAATCTTCCAACCGCCAACACCAGTTACCCTCAAGTGTACCTGGGGTATTAAAGCGTGCATCGGTCGGCAGCGCTAATAAATCCTGCACCGGAATAATGGCCAGACGGGAAACCGATGCTAGCGTCGAACGTATCATGGCTATGGTCACATCGTTATCTTTCGAAATATCAAGATAGTTGGCAACATGCCATTTTTCATGCTCCGATGCAGACATAAACCAGCCCAGCGATGTATCGTTATCGTGCGTGCCGGTGTAAGCGACACTGTCATGTTCATGATGATGCGGAAGATAAGGGTTGGACGCATCATCACCAAAAGAAAATTGCAGTATTTTCATACCAGGCAAACCAAATGCCTGTCGCAGTGCGGTCACTTCAGGCGTGATAAGACCTAGATCCTCAGCAATCAGCGGCAGCCGACCTAATTCTTTATTCAACGTTTTCAGTAACGCCGTGCCGGGTGCTGGCAACCAGTCACCGGTACGACCATCTGGCGAATCACCCGGTATTGCCCAGTACGATTCCAATCCACGAAAATGATCGATACGAAATAGGTGCATAAGCAGAAGTTGCCTACGTAAGCGTTTTACCCACCAGGAAAAATCATCCGCTTGCAGTGCATCCCAGTTATATAATGGACTGCCCCAGCGTTGTCCATTTTCCGAAAAGTAATCCGGTGGAACACCTGCGACGTGATCACACAAACCTTTTTTATTAACTGTGAAATATTGTCGGTCAGCCCATACGTCAACCGAGTCATGCGCGACGTAGATAGGGATATCACCAAACATCATGACGCCACGTTGTTCTGCGTACTGCTTTATCTGCTGCCATTGCTCGGCAAACAAAAACTGCTGAAATTGTATCTGACGGATAGATAATGAAAGTTTTGCTCTGGTTTTATCTAAGGCAGGTGCCGACCGGTCGCGTAATGGCTTTGGCCATTGCCACCAGGGCGCATTTTCAGTATCCAATTTAATCGCGGCAAACAGCGCATAATCATCTAACCAGTCTGCATTATCATGCAAAAAGGTATCGAATTCATTTGCCAGTGATGCGTCGCTAGAAAGTTGCTGCCAGAACCCATCAGCCGCCGCGGTCAGTGCAGCGTCAAAAACAATGGCACCGTTTATATGCGCCTGACAAGTCTCCTGACTTAACCAGCCTCGGCTGACACAATCACGCAAGTCGATGAATTCGACATTACCTGCCGCAGAGGAGAGCGACTCATAAGGCGAACCATGATCGCGTGTCGGACCCAAGGGCAAGAACTGCCAGACGGAGAAACCAGCATCGGCAATAATGTCGATAAAAGCACGTGCTTCTTCGCCTAAGACACCGCGTTTAAACGGCCCAGGCAAAGAACTGATATGCAACAACGCGCCGGAGCGACGACGATCAATCCATTGATTCACTGATCGTTATTACCTCTGCGCATGGTACCGCCACCCTCTGCTTCACCACCACCGCTGGATATATTTTCTTCCAGACTTGCAGGGTACTGCTTACCAAGTAGTTGATACAATTTTTTCAAATGCTGACGATATAAGTTATCAAAATCTCTGACAGCTAAACCTGGATTGTAATCGCCAAACCACCAGCACCAGTCCGAACCTTCACAGATGCGAAGTTGCTCACTGGCCGCTTCCTGCTGCTCTGCTGCAAGCGATGAATAGACTTTATCGTAAGTTTGCTTGGCTTCTATTAATAATTCCCATGCACGCGTTTTGGCTTTATCACCAATCCATGTCGAAAGATTTCCGTATACCCACGAACCGGCCGTAAGCGATTTTAATTTGTTAGTCGCCGGTGCTTCTGCCAGGTAATCACTAAACGTTGTCAGCTCGTAGTCATCATGCTCGATAATCGCCTGATACAGACCAGTCAAAAATGGCAGAGCATTCTCATGGTAATGTTCCCAGGCATTTTCTCCATCCATAATGATAGCAACCACCGGGTCATCGACACCTTGTGTACGATGCCGAATACCTGCTAGTTCATGCATGAAATTACTCACCGCGTCGTTAGTATCCCAGCGTGAATATTCGAAGCCGAGCAGATCAGACAAATGGTCGTCACGGAAAAAGCAGGTGATTTCCTTTTTTCCTTTACCCACAATCCAGGGCTTATAAAGCTCTTCTGGTTGTCCTTCACGAATATTACGGCCCAATGAGTTATGCAACACACCTTCTCCGGTTGCACACCAGTCAAAACCAGCTTGCCCCAGCAGGGCCAGCGATGCATCTGAAACAGCACCTTCGGATGGCCAGCAACCTTTTGCTGCTTCACCAAATAATTTCTCATGCGATTGTTTAGCTAATTCGATGTGTTCAATTGCTCTGGCTTTACCACCGGGGTATGGCTGCTCAGGAATAATCGCATCCGGTACGGTTTCCAGCGCCGTATTAAAATCTAACAACAGCGGCAAAATCGGATGCGCATAAGGCGTCGTGGTAATTTCTATTTTTCCCGCAGCCTGTAATTTACGATGCTTCTCAGGGATTTCATCGAGCAGTGACGCGATTAATGTCAGTAGGTCACGTCTATCCTGATAAGTGAAATCTCGACCTTTTTCGATTAATCGGCGAGCGACAAAGTTTGAATTTCGAACAGTTTCCCCTAGCCAGCCCAAATGGTACCAAGTGACCAGGTCGGTATAAAATTTTGGCCCACAATACAAACTGGCGTCATAATCTTTAGCGTGTTCAGCCAAATTGGCTAGTCGACTGTAATCAGGATAACGGTGCATGTTTTTTTCATGATTCAGTCGAAAACATGCTTCCAGCAAATATGCACATTGTTCATCTGAATAAACACCGGTTTCATTTATCAGGGCATTGAGCAACGGATCAGGTAACTCGTCTATCTGCTCGTTTAACCAGTTGCGTAACTGCAAGGCGTAGTCCTCAATCTGCGCCGTTAGAGATGGCACATAATTGATTACTGCGCGAGCACCTGGCACTTGTTCAAGAATATTTGCCATGTCGGTATAGTCTTTCATGGCGTGCAGATAGACCCATGGCAAGTGGTATTTACCACTCTCAGCCTCACGATAAAAAGGCTGGTGCATATGCCAGTAAAATACGACAGATAAAGGTTTTTGCATAACTTTGCTCACTTCAATAAATAGACGTAGCTGCAGGACGTTTTAACATGTTCTGCAGCCACATAAAATGGCCGGCAGTGATACCTAGCCAGACGCTAGCATTATACCGCGTGCAAATTTTGCCCAAACATTTCTGGCGTTACCAACACAACACCACTAGGACTTACATCGTATAACTTGGCATCCTCTTCCGGATTTTTGCCAATAATGGTTCCTTCAGGAATAATTGTACCCTTATCCACCACACACTTACTTAGTTGGCAATTTCGCCCAATAGTTACATCTGGCAAGATAACACTGTCTTCAACCGTGGCATAAGAATGCACACGCACATTAGAAAACAATACCGATCTGGTTACACTTGATCCGGTAATCAGACAGCCACCAGAAATCAACGAATCTGTTGCCATACCTCGGCGATCATCGTCATCAAAAGCAAATTTGGCTGGTGCCAGTTGCTCTTGATAGGTCCAGATAGGCCACGCAGAATCATACATGTTTAGGTCAGGCTCGAGGGTAGCCAAGTTTAAATTGGCTTGCCAGAACGCATCGATGGTACCGACATCTTTCCAGTAATCAGGCGCACCGGTATTGGCATCAACAAAAGGAAAAGCAAAAGCGTTAGCGTTTTCGATGGCGTCTGGAATTAGGTCGTGACCAAAATCATGGGTAGAATTTTCGTCCTTGGCATCGGCGACCAATGTGTCACGCAGGTATTTAGTGGTATACACGTAGATACCCATCGATGCAAGCGCCATAGAATCGTTACCTGGCATTGCTTTAGGGCTCTCAGGCTTTTCAGCAAATTCAACAATACGCCGCTCATCATCGATTGCCATCACGCCAAACTCGGTCGCTTCTTTCATCGTTACCGGTATACAACCGACAGTAATGTCGGCTCCTTTGCTAACGTGAGCAGCTATCATCTTGCCGTAATCCATCTTGTAGATATGATCACCTGCCAGTATCACGATATATTCCGGGCCATGAAAACGTAAAATATCCAGGTTCTGATAAACCGCATCTGCGGTACCTTCATACCAACCTTCACCAACACGCTGCTGCGCCGGCAACACTTCGAGGAACTCACCGAACTGACCAGAAAGAAGACTCCAGCCACGTTGCAAATGACGTTGTAACGAATGTGATTTGTATTGTGTTAACACCGAGATACGACGAATACCGGAATTGATACAGTTAGACAGTGGGAAATCGATAATACGAAACTTACCGCCAAAAGGTACCGAGGGTTTCGTTCGCCATTCTGTCAATGCTTTTAGTCTCGACCCTTTGCCGCCAGCTAAAACAATAGCTACTGTACTGGCGGTGAGTTGACTGATGGTACGTTCTGCAGGTTTATTGGACATAGTTACTCCTGATAAATGCTTCCCCTAAAAGGGAATAATACAAGATTAGACTGATTTATTATCGGTGCATAGTGTACACTATCTGGCGATTCACTTTTTAGCTATTATTAATGAAATGAGTTGAGGGTTATATGTCGAACAAGATACAAAAAACCACCCCTTTCGAAGGACAACGTCCAGGCACTTCTGGCCTACGTAAAAAAGTCAAAGTATTTCAACAAGCACATTACCTGGAAAATTTTGTACAATCTGTCTTCGATGCCATAGGCGATTTTTCCGGCAGCACACTTGTGGTTGGCGGTGATGGTCGCTTTTACAACCGCGAAGCTATCCAGATTATTTTAAAAATGGCAGCGGCTAATGGTTTTAGCAAAACACTGGTCGGCCAGGGCGGCATACTCTCTACACCCGCAGCGTCATGCATCATTCGAAAATATAAAGCTTACGGCGGACTGATTCTTTCTGCCAGTCACAACCCTGCAGGACCAGATGAAGACTTCGGTATTAAATATAATATCGGCAATGGTGGCCCAGCCCCGGAAGCTGTAACCGAGGCAATGTTTGCTGGCACAGAAACCATTAGCGAATATAAAACACTCGACGTTGCTGATATTTCACTCGACGACATCGGCACACAGCAGCTTGGCGATATGTCAGTTGAAGTAGTAAACCCTGTTACTGACTATGCAGAACTCATGCAAACATTGTTTGACTTCGATGCCATACGTACATTATTAAACAGTGACTTTCGCATGGCATTTGATGCCATGCATGCCGTCACCGGACCCTATGCCAAAGTCGTGTTTGAAGACATGTTAGGCGTACCCGCTGACAACAACATTAACTGCGAAGCCAAAGAAGATTTTGGCGGTGGCCACCCCGATCCAAACCTAACCTACGCCAAAGAATTAGTAGACATCATGTACGGCGACAATGCGCCTGATTTTGGTGCAGCATCCGACGGTGATGGTGACCGCAACATGATTTTAGGCAAGCATTTTTTTGTCACCCCCAGTGATTCACTGGCTATTATGGCTGCCAACGCAACACTGGTTCCCGGTTATGCCGATGGTATTGCAGGCGTAGCGCGCTCCATGCCAACCAGCGAAGCCGTCGATCATGTCGCTAAAAAGCTTGGCATCGATTGTTATGAGACACCGACCGGCTGGAAGTTTTTCGGCAATCTGATGGATGCGGGTAAAGTTACGCTTTGTGGTGAAGAATCCTTCGGTACCGGCTCTGATCATATACGCGAAAAAGACGGCCTTTGGGCTGTGCTTTTCTGGCTGAATATTCTTGCTGCGCGAAAACAATCAGTAGAGCAGATCGTCACCGAACACTGGGCAGAATATGGCCGCAGTTATTATACGCGACATGATTATGAGGCGGTCAATGCTTCATCAGCCAACAACATGATGGATGACCTGCGTTCACGTTTCGACAAATTAGCGGGCACTAACTTTGCTGGCCGTAGTATTAAGGTGTGTGATGATTTTTCCTATACCGACCCGGTAGATCAGAGTGTCAGTACGGGACAGGGCATGCGAATTTTATTCGAAGACGGCGCACGCATTATCTTTCGTCTTTCTGGCACAGGCACCGAGGGCGCGACGGTGCGTATTTACATCGAGTCGTACGAGAGTGACACTGCAAAACAAGGCATGGATGCGCAGGATGCGCTAAGAGATCTAATCGGCATAGCCACTGACATTTCCCATTTGACCCAATACACCG
>JAESSQ010000150.1 GCA_016764035.1 Gammaproteobacteria bacterium | reverse complement strand
CTTCATTGATAACACGATAATCATCAACAACAATAGCGTTATCGATACTGCCGCCTAATGCCAGATTGTTTTTTCGTAAGGCTTCTATATCACTCATGAAGCCAAAAGTGCGCGCCCGGCTCACTTCTTTCACAAAAGAAGTCGTAGAAAAATCAATTTCTGCAGTACAAGGACTGTCTTTAAATGCTGGGTGATCAAAATCAATAGCGAAGCTTACTTTGAAACCATCGAATGGATCAAAACGTGCCCACTTGCCATCATCTTCAACGATGACTGATTTTTTAATGCGAATAAAACGCTTTGGTGCATCTTGCTCAACGATACCCGCAGACTGAATCAAAAATACAAACGGGCCTGAACTACCGTCCATAATGGGTACTTCAGATGCACTGACGTCTACATAGGCATTATCAATACCCAGTCCAGCCATTGCGGAAAGTAAATGTTCTACCGTTGAAACTTTAACACCGTCTTGTTCGAGCGTTGTTGACAGTAATGTTGCACCAACATTTTGCGCTGTCGCTTTTATTTCTACAGGTTCATCCAGGTCGACACGGCGAAATACTACACCCGTTTCCGGTTGAGCCGGTCGTAATGTTAAGTACACTTTCTCGCCCGAGTGCAAACCAACACCCGTTGCCCGAATTACATTTTTTAAGGTTCTTTGTCTGATCAAAATATTAAATCCTATACCGAACACCCAAACCAACGAAGTATCGCTGATAGATGCCGTGAAAAATTGCCGTATTATCACATAATTACGGCCTGATTTGTATTCCCACCTTTAACACGTAATTATGCGTCACGCTTAACCATACTAGAGAAAAAATAATTATGAAATAAACACAATAAAAACAAATGGTTTAGCTCATAACTCAATCATTTTACCTTTAATCAGCCTGACGCCTTAAAAAGGCAGGTATATCCAGCATTTCTTCGTCATACCCACTGCTTACCGGTACTTTCTCTTCAGATGACTGTGCATTGCGTACTGAAAATGGCTTGTCGTATTCTTTATACACCGGCTCTAATTCGGACACCGGCTCCTTTACCACTTTGATTTCTGCTGGCACAGGGGCCACAACAGGTGTAGGCACGACAGTTTTATTAATATGGCCCAAACCTGTCGCAACGACAGTCACTCGAATCTCAGCATCTAAAGAATCATCAATGGCTGTTCCCATCACCACGGTAGCATCTTCAGAAGCAAAACTATTAATGACTGCACCGATATCCTGAAATTCACCAAGTGTCATGTTTGCACCTGTAACATTCACCAGGATACCGCGTGCACCCGATAGATTAACATCTTCCAACAAAGGGCTCGCGATCGCTGCTTCTGCCGCATGCTTTGCTCTGTCTTCACCACTTGAACGACCAGAACCCATCATGCCCATTCCCATTTTAGACATAACGGTTCTTACATCAGCGAAATCGACATTGATGACGCCGGGCTTGGTAATCAACTCAGTGATACCCTGAACAGCACCACATAAAACATCATTGGCACCATTAAATGCGTTCATCAAATCGAAATCACGTCCATAAACTTCGAGTAATTTGTCATTCGGTATGGTGATTAATGAATCAACGTGACTGCTTAATTCTTTTATACCGGCCATCGCAATCTTCATTCGTGCAACCCCTTCAAATGCAAAAGGTTTGGTCACAACACCAACAACAAGTATGCCCATTTCACGTGCAATTTGTGCCACCACAGGCGCAGCACCGGTTCCCGTACCACCACCCATGCCTGCCGTTACAAATAACATATCAGTATTTGCGATGGCTTCTTGTATTAGCTCACGATCTTCTAGTGCCGCCTGTTGACCAACTTCTGGCGTTGCGCCTGCGCCTAATCCTTTAGTAATATTACTTCCGATTTGCAATGATTTCGCACCATCAAAACGCCCTAATGCCTGCGCATCTGTGTTTGTACAAATAAAATCAACGCTGCTAATTCCACTGTTCACCATATGTTGAACAGCATTACTACCACCACCACCAACACCGATGACTTTTATAACCGCGTCTTGTGCACCTGAATCCATCAATTCGAATATAGCCATGACCTTTCTCCTCTCTTAAATATGTTTTATTTTTTTAAATTTTTTATTATTAATCTAATATGTTGCTATTTTTTTCTGCTGATAATCTTTGCTGCCACTCATTATTAGAAGTTTCCCTGAAACCAATTTTTCATCCTCTCAAATATTCCTTTAACACCACCTTCCATCATAATGTGGCTGGTGCCATTATTTCTGTGCTGATGCCCAAACAGTAACAAACCAACACCCGTTGCATAAATGGGGTTACTAACCACATCAGATAGACCTGAAACATATCGAGGCAAACCCAAACGAACAGGTGCGTGAAATATTTCTTCGGCTAAATCTATAACCCCTTCCATCTTCGAACTACCACCTGTTAACACCACACCAGCAGCGATAATCTCTTCAAAACCACTGCGACGTAATTCCAGGTGCACCAGATTTAGTAATTCTTCATAACGCGGTTCAACAACTTCAGCTAGTGTTTGTCGTGACAATTTACGTGGTGGACGCTCACCAACACTGGGAACTTCAATGGTCTCTTCCGGGTTTGCCAACTGACGCAAAGCACATGCATATTTGATTTTTATTTCGTTGGCATATTGCGTAGGCGTACGCAACGCAACAGCAATATCATTAGTCACCTGATCACCAGCAATAGGGATGACTGCGGTATGACGTATCGCACCATCCGAGAAAACAGCGATATCTGTCGTACCACCACCAATATCAACAAGACAAACACCCAGTTCTTTTTCATCTTCGGTTAACACCGAATAACTAGATGCTAATTGTTCGAGAATAATGTCATCGACCTCAAGTCCACAACGTCGAATACATTTAATTATATTTTGCGCCGCCCCCATCGCACCCGTAACCAGATGTACTTTCGCTTCTAAACGCACACCTGACATACCGATTGGCTCACGTATACCCTCTTGATCATCGATAATAAATTCTTGTGGCAATATGTGCAGAACACGCTGATCAGCAGGAATAGCAACGGCTCTGGCAGCATCGATAACTCTATCCAGGTCGCCGCCTGTCACTTCACGTTCACGTATTGCCACGATGCCATGAGAATTTAAACTACGTATATGACTACCAGCAATACCCGCGTAAACAGAATTTATTTCACAACCTGCCATGAGTTCAGCTTCTTCAACCGCATGCTGTATCGACTGCACGGTTGATTCAATATTAACCACGACACCTTTTTTCAAACCATTCGATGGGTGTGAACCCAAACCAATAATTTCAATCTCACCCTCGTCAGTCACCTCACCAACAATGGCGACAACTTTGGACGTGCCAATATCAAGACCAATCAGCATGTTTTTATCAGACTTCTTTATCATTGTTTTTTAAGCCTCACACAGCCGCACTATCATTTAACGTAAAAACGTTTAGAAAGCTGCGTGATAAAATTTTAGTTTTAGTTTTATTATTTACCGTTATACTTTTTCGTAACGGCGCTGTTTCAATCGTCGTTACATTTGCCGTTTTATCTTTTACGTCAAGCTCATCTTCAAATACACGAACAGCAAAACCATTGGGAAACGCATGTCAATCGCTCTTACTTTGTTTTCCACAAAACCATCTTGCGTAATTAAGGTAGGCAATATACGAACAAAACGTTGCAATCTTTTATCTGTTTCATAACGGCCTAATTTAATATCGATCTGATTTTTTTCATTGTCCTTTTCCGCAATGGTCAAACGCCAGGCACGACGTTCATCGAGCGCCAATCGAACAACCTCATAATTCAAGCGTGCTGTCTCTTTATACAGCACATTCATAAATTTCCAGACGTTGTCATGTTGTCCTTCCGGCCCCTTTAAACCAGGCAGATTTAAATTATTATCGATGCTCGTCGGTTTGAACACGTTTCCTTTTTCGCTAAGATAAGCATCACCATTCCAATAAGCTATTGGTGTCTTTTCTTCGACAATCACGTCCAATCTAGCAGGCCACATTTTGCGTAATGAAACATTATCTACCCATGGTTTTTCCATTAACAACTCACGCACATTTTTTAAGTCCATGGTAAAAAAACCACCATTGATAGCGCCTTGCACCATCGACCTTATTTCTTTTTTATCTAAATAATTTAATTGACCTTTCACCTGAATATCAGTCACCGGCAACAAGGTTGGAAATTCAATCGTTTTTAGCAACACAACGGTATAACAAACAACCACTACAGCCAGCAATATGGGCAATTTTTTTATAATATTAATAAATTGAAATGACGTTTTTTTACGTTTCATTATTATTTATCTCCACGTATGGAGTACGATTGCAAATCACCAACAACGTTGGCAACACTTGTTTCAACATAATAATATTGCTCAACAAAACTCACAACGCGCCTCTGACAAAATAGTGAGTACCAGGTTTTCAAATGAAAGCCCTGCTTGTTTCGCTGCCATCGGCACCAAAGAATGGCTAGTCATACCCGGTACCGTATTAACTTCGATCAACCACGGCTGCCCTTTTTCATCCACCATGAAATCCACGCGACCCCAGGCTGATGCGCCAACAGCATCAAATGCTTTTTTTGATAACGCTGCGAATGTAGATTCATCTTCATCAGACAATCCACAGGGGCAAATATATTGCGTATCATTCGCATCATACTTTGCCTCATAGTCATAAAACTTGTGCGCTGTTTTAAGCTTTATCATCGGTAATATCTGGCCATCTAACACAGCGGCTGTGTACTCATCGCCTTCTATCCAACGTTCCGCAATAATCGTACCGCCACATTGTTCGGCCATCTTCCATGCAGGAACCAGTTCATCGTTTATTTCCACTTTACTCATACCGATACTTGAACCTTCGAGCACTGGCTTAACGATAAGTGGCAGACCTAATTTTTCCAGTGCAAGCGCACAACTTTGTTCTGAATCGATAACACAACATTCCGGCGTTGGTAACTCCATCGCCTGCCATACTTGCTTGGTCTTTAATTTATCCATCGCTAGCGATGACGCCATCACACCCGAACCGGTGTAGGGCATTTTCATCATTTCTAACAAGCCTTGCATGGAGCCATCTTCGCCGCCACGACCATGCAACATAATAAATACACGCTGGTAATTACCCGCTTTAAGCACGTCGATAATGTTTTCATCTACATCAACACCATAGGCATCGACACCTTTATTTTTGAGCGCTTTCAACACCGCGTTACCACTCAATAAAGAAATTTCACGCTCAGCAGACAAACCGCCCATCAATACCGCAACTTTGCCAAACTGTTTAATAGCTACAGACATTACTCGCTAACTCCTTCAAGCTTTTCGTTAGCTATAACCGCATCACCAACAATTCTGACTTCGCGTTGTAACGCAACACCATGCACTTCTTCCACTGTTTGTTGCACCAGATTAATTAATGACTCAATATCTAATGCTGTGGCATTATTCTCGTTGATTATGAAGTTGGCATGTTTTTCCGAAACGATCGCACCGCCTATACGTTTACCTTTAAGCTCGCAAGTCTCGATCAACTGTGCAGCCTGTTGACCTTGCGGATTTCTAAATACTGAACCGCAACTTGCTACACCTGTAGGTTGCGACGCGGCACGCTTCGCCAATAATTGTCGGATATCTATGGTGTTATTTTTGTCTGCTTGCGTATCGATATTTTTCTTATTTAGTTTCAAAGTTGCGCTCACAAACCATTCATCTACCGGCCCTGTTACATGTCGGTAACCGTAATCAAAATCGCTCGCATCATGTTTTAGTATTTCACCTTTACGATTTAACGTTTCTACTGCTGATACCAACGGCCAGGTCTCTCCTCCGAAGGCGCCCGCATTCATTGCTAATGCACCACCGATCAAGCCAGGAATTCCCGCAAAAAAGGCCGCACCTTCTAAATCATGCTTAGCACAAAAACGTGCAAGCTTGGCACAGGCGACACCAGCACCAACATAAACTGTTGTGTCATCTAGCCGTTCTAGTTGCTTCATTACACCCTCTGTCGCGACAACCGTTCCATTAAAACCACCATCACGCACCAGCGTATTACTACCAAGGCCAAGCCATAATAATTTTTCATTTTCGGGCAAACTTGCGATAAACGCTGCCAACGCCGATAGCGATTGCGCCTGTACATAACGCCTGGCAACGCCACCTGCACGCCAACTTGTGTGTCTAGACATGGGTTCGTTATCGATAATTATTATGTCTTCTATTTT
>JAESSQ010000149.1 GCA_016764035.1 Gammaproteobacteria bacterium | reverse complement strand
ATTGCAGAAAGAGGCAAGGCGGCTTATTTAGCAATAGGTATAGCTTCGGGTTATCGTGCGCATCCGTTGAATACGACGATAGAAGATCGTATCTATCTGTTAAAAGATAACAATGTGTATACGCCGCCATCGGGTGGTTATACAACATTAACAGAATCTGATCTGTTCGATGCGACGTTAAACCTTGTTGCGGGTGATGGTAATAGTACGCAAAATGCGGCGGCATTATCTGGCCTGGATAGCAGTGATGGCTGGTTTATTAAACTGGATGATGAAACGGTTGCGGCCAATTATGTCGGTGAAAAAGGTTTGTCTGAAACGCTCTTTATTGAAGGTACGCTTATTGTAACGACCTATATACCCGACGACCCAAGCCTGGCGTCAAGTAATTGCTCAAAAGATAGCTCGGGTTCAGGTAAGGTGTTCTTTCTCGATGTTCTCGATGCGTCTGCAGCCTATCCAAGTAGCGGTGATGTACGACCAGATCGTCACGTAGCATTGAGCAAGGAAGGTATTCCGCCATCACCTAATGTTATTATTACCAAAGGTGGTGAACCAACATTATGTATTGGTACGGAGTGTCAGTCAGCAAACTTTTCAAAAGGTGCTCGTCGAACTTTCTGGTATGAGGTTGAGAAATAATGAAAAACTATAAATATAAATTAAATAAAGGCTTTACCTTGATAGAGCTGATGATTGTCATCGCGATTATTGGTGTTTTGGCTACGGTTGGGTATCCGTCTTATATTAGCTCCGTGCAGAAATCGCAACGTGCCGATGCTATTCATGCATTGATGGATGAGTCGGGGCGTATGGAAGAGTTTTATATGAACAATGATACTTATACCGGCTCATCGGTGGCGAATGCGGCGAGCTCAGAAGGTTTGTATACCATGTCTGTTGTTGTGCCTGCGAGTGGCTTGATGTTTACCCTGACGGCTACGCCGGTTGCGACGGATCCCCTGTGTGGGAACTTGACCTACGATTCTTTAGGGCGAAAAGGTGTAAGTGTGGGTACGGTAGCAAACTGCTGGTAAGCTAACACTGTCTTTATATTCGTAATTCTTTAGGCAACTGAAAATGTACATTTTCAGTTGCCTTTTCATTGGTGATGATAGTGGTGTCAAACAAGTTTTCAAGATTGGTTATCACCCGTTTCACTAATATATCAGGTGCGGAAGCGCCGGCGGTTACGCCTATTGATTGTGCGTTATCAAACCAGTTATTATCAATGTCCTCAACGCCGTCGATCAGGTAGGCCGTAACTTTCTGTTTTTCTGCCAGCTCGCGTAAACGGTTTGAGTTTGAGCTGTTTGCCGAGCCGATAACCAGGAACACATCAACCTTATCTGCCAGTTCTCTTACCGCGTCTTGTCGGTTCTGTGTGGCGTAGCATATATCATCTTTACGAGGCCCTGATATCTCCGGGAACTTGTTACGCAAGGCGTCGATGATATTTTTTGTATCATCGACGGATAAGGTTGTCTGGGTGACGTAAGCGAGTGATTGCGGGTTTTTTACCTGCAGATTATCGATATCATCGACGGTTTCGACCAGGTAGATATTGCTGAGCGGATTTTTTTTGTATTGCCCCAGGGTGCCCTCAACTTCAGGGTGTCCGGCATGCCCTATTAAGATGACGTCTTTGGTATCCCTTTCATGACGAGCGACCTCAAGGTGTACTTTGGTTACCAGGGGACAGGTTGCGTCAAAAATACGTAGGTCTCGACTACTGGCTTCATTGCGGACAGCCTGAGACACGCCATGTGCACTAAAAATAACCGTGGCGCCATCGGGTATTTCGTTTAACTCTTCGACGAAGATAGCGCCTTTTTTTATCAGGTTGTTAACCACGTAGCGATTATGTACGACCTCGTGACGAACATAGATAGGGGCGGAGAAGATTTCTAGTGCACGCTCTACGATTTCGATAGCGCGGTCTACACCAGCACAAAAGCCTCGTGGGTTAGCAAGATATATATTCATTGGCGCATTTTACCTGTAGCGTTCATCAATATCGAGCGTATTTATCATAGACGTTAACTCGATTCAGTCTGTGTATTATTTACACCTACTATATTAACGGTGAAAATAATCTCGTGGCCGGCAAGTGGGTGGTTAAAGTCAATTTCAGCGGTATCTGTTTTTACGCTAACCACCGTTCCAGGAATTTCATCGCCATCGGGCGATTCAAAAGAATAGGACAGCCCTGGCTCAGGAGACAACGCGGCAGGGAAACCAGAAAGCGGCATGTCATGTATATTGTCTTCATCACGCATGCCAAAACCTTGTTCAGGGGTAAGCGTAAGTGTTTGCGAGTCGCCTTCTTTTAAGCCGACAATGGCGAGCTCCATGCCATCGGTAATGTCGTCATTGCCCATGGTTATCTTTACAGGGTCGTCATCAAAACTACTTTCGATGAGGCTGCCATTTGTTAATGTGATGCTGTAATGCATCACTATCTGGCTGTGCATGTTTATTTGGTTTAGCATGTTTTTGAATGACGTTTTGTTTCCAGTATCATGTCGAGAATTAACAACCCTGCGCCTACGGTTATCGCGGCGTCAGCGATATTAAATGCAGGGAAATAATACGTGGCATAATAAACCTGAATAAAATCGACGACAGCACCGGTCATTGCGCGGTCGATTAAGTTACCGATTGCTCCACCTAAAATTAAAGCGATCGCAATCTGTAATATTTGATTGTTTTTCTGTTTGTCGTCTTGCGATATTTGCTTTAGCCAGAAAAAAAGAAATATGCTGATGATTGTAGATAGCAGCACAAAGAATATTCGTTGCCAGCCCCCGGCTTCACTTAAAAAACTAAAGGCGGCGCCTTTGTTATACATTAAAGTAAAGTTAAAGCTGGGAAACATGGCAACAGGTTGGTGCAGCAATAATTCTGCTTCAGCAATTTTTTTTGTGAGCTGATCGAGAACAACCGTAAATGCGGAAAGCCATAACCATTTCATTGTCTTTATCTTATATCCTAAAAAGAGGGCAGTGGTAACGCTCTAAGCTATCAGGCAAAGAGGCGTGGCTCACCATCACCGTCTACATTGCTTACGCATCGTCCACACAACTCTGGGTGTCGTTCGTGACTGCCTACGTCTTCCTGGTGGTGCCAGCATCTTACGCATTTTGTTTTTGTGGAGGCGCTAGCGCGAATTTTTATTGTCTTTCCATTGTCGATAGTTGCTTCAATGCAATCAGCGTCTGCTTCACTAATGTTACGGACCATGGCTTTTGATGTTATTAGCACAAAACGTAACTCTTCGCGTAATGTTTCTAACGTGTTTTGTAACTCAGTATCAACATACAATGTTATTTCAGCGTCAAGTGATGAACCGATGGTTTTGTCTGCGCGTAAGGCTTCTAGTTCTTTGCTAACTGCTGAGCGAATTTCAAAGATGCTCTGCCAGAATGCCATGTTCATTTCTTCATTGGCATCTAATGGTGTTAAATGCGCATACCATGTTTCAAGCAATACCGAATCACTGCGTTTGCCAGGAATCGCTTGCCAGATTTCTTCGGCAGTAAAACTTAAAATTGGCGCAATCCAGCGACACATGGCTTCACTAATATGATACAGCGCCGTCTGCGCGGAACGCCGTGCTGTACTGTTGCTTTGTGTCGTGTATTGACGGTCTTTTATTATATCGAGATAAAAACCACCTAAATCAACGGTGCAGAAATGTTGTAACTTATGGTGAATTAAATGGAAATTAAAGTCTTTATAAGCGGCAATGACCTCATTTTGTAACTGTAATGTTTTGGCTATCGCCCAGCGATCCAGCGAAAGCAGTTCATTGTTTTCGAGTAGGTCGGTGGCAGGATTAAAACCGTTAAGGTTTGACAGTAAAAAACGT
>JAESSQ010000148.1 GCA_016764035.1 Gammaproteobacteria bacterium | reverse complement strand
GTATGAGACCGCGTAGGAAAAACTTTCGAAACCACGGCAACACTCAAATCCGCTTCCGCCAGTTGCAGTGATGCACGCAAACCACCACCACCAGCACCAATAATTAAAGTATCAAACTGTCTTCTTTCTATGGGACGATCACTGCTCATTAACTCACCACCGACAATAAGAGAATTTTAAATACCCACAATCCACAACCGATCAAAATACCGGCTAGCATAGCGAGAATAGTTAGTCTTATCATTATGTTACGCACGTAGTCTAACACTACATCTCGCATACCTATCCAGGCATGAAACAACAATGCGATAGCAAAAATACCAACCACCATGGTATTAAAGGGTTGGTACAACCAGGCTTTCCACGGTTCGAAAGCAATGCTCTCCGCCGTAAAATAACATGCGGCCGCGTAAAGAATAAACAGTGCGATATAGACGGCACTGACACGTTGAATCACCCAGGGACGTAGACCTTCTAGAACATAAAGGCTCATAACCCAACCCCGCAGATAATAACAAACAATGTCAGCACTTCAGCGATTAACACCAGCCATGCCCCTAACCGCGATTGAGATTTTTCCACGCCTATCTCCGCATCGATAAGTAAAAATCGAATACCTGCAAAAAAATGATGCGCGATCGACCAAAGCAATAAAATTTCGATCAACCTTATAAGGGGTTGATTAAGTATCTTCTGCACTTCTAAAAAAGCTTGTTTCGATTCGATAGAAAGACCGAGCAGGTAAACCACAAATGGCAAAGCGAGAAAAAGAATAACACCGGTAATACGGTGTGCAAACGAAACAATACCTGGTAAAGGTAAACGTATTTTAAGTAGGTTGAGATAAACCGGTCGGTTATCAATCATGTAACGGCCTGCAAGTAATACTGCATAGTAAATTATTTATAATTGTTATTATATTTATATGTAACTTTAGCATGTAAAATACGTAACTGAGACACTATCAAGGCCACTTACCCTGTCAACCGTATAAGCCTTTATTAATTCTGAACAAAAAAATATCTTATATCATTGTTTATACTGCCATTAAATATATAATAATAAGATAGTAAACCGGATGACAAATTTCACCTATCATCTGTCACACTGAAAAGACTTGATAAAAACACGACGTAAAGAAATAGAGAGACAGCAACAATGAATAACGACTGGAAAAACTACTTACTACAAAATAATGCCAAACAGGACGACCATGGTTTATTTCTATTTGATGATAAATTCTGCGACAGCGTACGAACAGGTGACAACAATATTATCTGCGACCTGTCACATTTCAGCACCGTAGTTTTTGCCGGGCAAGACGCTGCCGAATTCATACAGGGGCAGTTTACCAACGATGTCAATTTTATTGATGAGAACAGCAGCCAAATTAGTGGCTTCTGTAACAAGAAAGGCCGTATGATTGCTAACTTTCGCCTGTTCCAGCATCAACAAAATTACTTCATCAGCATCCGCAGCGATTTAGTAGAACGCAGTATCAATCACCTTCAAAAGTATATTCTTCGTGCGCAAACGGCCATACAAGATGTCAGCGAACAATTGATTCACCTGGGTGTTAGTGGTGCAAACGCAGCTGATTTGCTCTCACCCTTTATCGATAACTTAAACACTAAGGTGAACGGTGTTTCACACAATGAAGACTATATCGTGATTCGAGCACCCAGTGAAATACCTCGTTATGAAATATTTTGTTCTCTTGAGCACGCTAAAACCTTGTGGGAGTCTATCGCTAAAAAAGCCAGCATGGTTAACAGTAGCTGCTGGAATTATCTCGACATTCAAAACGGCCTACCCTTCATCGACAGCGATACCAGCGAAGCTTTTGTACCGCAAATGGCAAACATGGAGCTAATCGATGGCATTAGTTTTGAAAAAGGCTGTTACACCGGGCAGGAAATTGTTGCGCGCACCCATTTCCTTGGCAAACAAAAACGTCGGACGTACCGTATAAAATTTGCCACCGATACAAAACCAAAAGTCGGTGAACAACTGGCAACAGATACATCGACAGAAAATCAGTACACGGGTACGCTGGTAACGCTTCAGTCGACCGCGGAAAATGAATACGAAGCATTAGCGGTGATACAAATCAAAGCGGCGGATGAAGGCAAGATAAAATTAAAAGATACTGGCGATGAAGTTACGCTGCTCGATTTACCGTATTCATTGACAGCTTGAACTTTTTTTCTGCCTACCTCATCTATATAAACCTCAACACCATCTCGTGTAGTAGCCACCAATCGTCTATCCTCAATAAAAAATTCAAAATGGCCAATTTCACTGTACTACTACAGATGGACGACAATTTATCGAGTATACATTTAAAGTAATAATTACTTAGAAGCTTGAAGGATTTCAGTAAGCGCTAATTCAACATCGACGTATGTATTGTGTACATCTTCTATTAACATTTCTTTTATTTCGCCCTGCTCACAATGACGTTCAATTTTTTTACACAGTTCAGAAAAACCGATAGCGCCAACGTTAATACTGGATGATTTCAAAGCATGTGATACTGTTCGTATGGTCTCGATATCGGACTGTTCAGTAGCTATAGTAAGGTTTTGTAATAATTGTGCCGATTGTAAGAGGTAAGCACAAACGACCTTTTTCATTAAACTGGCACCGTCATTTTTCTGTCTACTATTGAGCATTTCTATAACGCTTACATCTATTATGTGAGAAGCATCATGTTGACTTATCGGTGCTTTTTGTAAGGCACTATTACCTGAATCTGACACCTCATTGTTTGATTTTTCATCATTACCGCAAACAAACCATTTTTTTAATAAGATATCTAATGTAGACATATTAAATGGTTTACTTAAAAAATCATTCATACCATGGTCAAGACATTTCTCTTTAGCGCCTACCACCGCATGTGCTGTTAATGCAATGATAGGTATTGGCTTCAAGCTTAATAACTGCTCTCTTTCTCTAATAGCTTTAGTAGCAAGAAAACCATCCATGACTGGCATTTCACAATCCATCAATATTAATTTATAGTCACATGACTGATAAGCTTTAACAGCTTGCTCTCCATTGATCGCAATATCTACATCACAACCCAACGTTTCAAGCATATCAATTGCCACTTCACAATTAACCTGATTATCTTCAACCAACAATATTTTATCTGAAATCGTGGTTTTCATAAGTGTGCAAGGCTCTGTATTGAAAAAATCAAAAAGTTATTAATAAACTTATGAGTCATACAAAGACCCATAAAGTAAGGAGAATATAAATTCGAATAGATGCTTAGAGTATCGTTGATTAGCAAATGCAGTCAATAGTCTTAGCAGAAACACTTTTATATTAGTTATACAGTAATCAATGCTGACTAATAATCCTATATGTTTGTACTGTTTTAATTATCATAGAGCAACAATAACTGTATACTTTTAAATCATTAAAAATTTGCTAATACGTATGTCACTACAAATGCTAAACCTTATTAATTCTACCAACCAAACACAACACCATAAATACAATAGTCTACTATGATACGGTTTTTTCCATAATGCAGCATTACATTTAATTCTCTATACTATTTGTATAGAATTATTTGAAAACAATAATAAAGCCCTTCTGAACAATGATTCATAAAGGAACAAATGTGCATAACCTAGAAAAATCATTAAGTAAACCAAAAATATTAATCGTTGATGATGACATGACGATTCGTTTACTTATGCGAGACACCCTTTCTGATGAAAAATATAATATTGAAGAAGTTGACAATGGGCAGGCAGCGCTCAATCAGATAAAAATTAGTCAACCAGACCTGGTGTTGCTTGATGTTAACATGCCAGGACTAAATGGCTTTGATGTATGCCAAGAGATAAAACGAAAATATGGTAGTCACGAAATATCTATCGTGATGGTAACTGGACTAGATGATTCCACTTCTACTGAAAAAGCCTTTAGTCTCGGCGCAACAGATTTCATTAATAAACCAATTAACTGGGATACTTTTCCTTATCGCATTCAATACCTAATAAAAGCCAGATATGCCATCCTGGACACCAAAAACAAAGAAATCTATCTCCAATATATCGAAGAAATATCTCGCGTTATCACACAAAACAAATCTCATGCAGAGGTGATAAATGAAACCTTATCGACTACCTTAAAAATATTTAATGCAGATCGAGTTTTCATTATAAAACCAGAACTGGCAGCTGACATACTCATCATTGATTATGAAACGTTAAAACCTGCTACCAAAAGCATTAAAAATATACCTGACATATCCTTTGACACCTTACAACACTCAGAATATCCAGCATTAACACGATATGCATCAGTAGATGATGCACCGCGACATGAAAACCTGTTAAAGCAACAAATGATAAATACCCTTAAATTGCAAGATGGTCAAATATGGTATCTAGTCGTGCAACAGATTTCACACAATAAAGACTGGACGTCTTTAGATGAAGAAACGTTTTTTAAAATTTGTTCACGACTTACTGCGGTAGTTTCACGATTTCTTTTAACAGAGAAACTACATCGAAGTGAACAACTTCTTAAACAGGCTCAAAAGATTGGTCACTTAGGTAACTGGAACTGGCACATTGAAACAAAGGTCCTTAGCTGGTCAGATGAAATATACAATATTTATGAAAAAAAAATTGGCGAGTTCACACCAGAACACGAAAAATTTTATACAATAAATTTTGAAGAAGATAACCAACGTAGTAATTTATTAAATAATATTTTAAATAGAGTATGT
>JAESSQ010000147.1 GCA_016764035.1 Gammaproteobacteria bacterium | reverse complement strand
TCGGTAGGGAATCAACCGTTGTTATTAACGGTGATTTAAGCCAGAAAGATATTCGTTGTTATTCAGGGTTGCATGATGCCATTACGCGTACACATACCGTAAAAGGTATTTATGTGCATGAGTTTGATTATCAAGATATCGTGCGCAGTGACATCGTTAAAGACATTATCATGTGTTATGACGATTCGGAACAAAAAATGCAAGAGTATCGAACGGTAGGAAGCAATCGGATGTAGTCGTTTATAGTTTTTTATCAGGCTATGACGATGAGTTAATTTTTAACTACGGTTGTTGTAATGCCTGTTCAGTATTTTCCAATTGCTCGTTGAGTTCGAGCCATTCATTCTCGCTGTTTTCATGACTTTTTTCTAAGGCTGTTTTTTCGAACAGCAGTTCTTGTAATTTTTGTTTGTTTTTTTCAGCGTAAATGTCGTTGTCAGAAAGTTTATTGGTTATTGTATTTATTCTTTCTGAGAGCGACGCCATTGTCGATTCTACTTGTTTAATTTTTTTTCTCAGCGGCGCCGTTTTTTTTTCTTTGCTCGGCTTCGAGTCTTTTTCTTTGTTTGTTAGAGACTGATTGATCGTTGTTACTGACATCATTTTTTGTATCTATATTATTTAGTGCCGCGTTGTTATGTTCGCTTAACCACTTAGGATAGTCATCTAAACTTAGTGGGAAGTCACTGACCGATTGTTGGTTGACCAGTAATAATTTATCGCAGGTAACATTGAGAAGATGTCTGTCATGCGAAACAATAACCATTGCGCCTGAAAATTCCTGCAAGGCTTCGGCCAGTGCTTCACGCATCTCAATATCGAGATGGTTGGTCGGTTCATCAAGCAATAACAGATTGGGCTTTTGGTAGATGATCATGGCCAACACGAGACGTGATTTTTCACCGCCTGAAAATTGTTCAATTTTTGATAACGCCATGTCATTGGAAAATCCAAAACGACCAAGATGGTTTCGCAAATCGGCTTCACGTGCTTTTTTGTCGATTTGCTGGAGATGCTCTATTGGTGAGTGTTCGTCGTGAAGTTGTTCTAACTGATGTTGCGCGAAATAACCGATGCTGGTTTCTTTAGCTAATATAAATTCACCACCTTGTGTTTTTAGCTGGTTGGCAAGTATCTTGATAAATGTCGACTTGCCTGCACCATTAGGGCCGAGCAAACCGATACGATCACCTGGTAGTAATTGGAAATCAATGTTTTTTAATATGCAGGTATCGCCGTAGCCAGCGTCGACATGCTCCATCTGTAGCAAAATGTTAGGGATTTTTTCAGGTTCGAACAAAGAAAAATGAAAAGGCGAATCAACATGTGCTGGTGCAATGACACACATACGCTCCAGTGCCTTTAATCGGCTTTGAGCCTGTTTGGCTTTAGTAGCTTGAGCACGAAAACGCGTAATGTAGGATTCAATGTGCGCAATATTGCGTTGTTGCTTTATATATTCTGATTGTTGGTTGGCAAGTCGCTCTGCGCGTACACGTTCGAAAGCTGAATAGTTACCGGTATAGAGTTGTATGGTCTGGTTTTCCAGATGAGCGATATGGGTACATATGTTGTTTAAAAAATCTCGGTCATGTGAAATAAGTAACAGTGTTCCTCGGTAGGCGGTTAACCAGGATTCAAGCCAGATAATGGTATCTAAATCAAGATGGTTAGTTGGCTCGTCTAGTAATAATAAATCGGAACGGCACATTAAGGCTTGAGCCAAATTAAGTCGCATTCGCCAGCCACCCGAGAATTCATTTATTGATCGGGTTTGGTCGCTTTGTTTAAAACCCAGTCCAGAAAGTAGCTGACTTGCACGGGCGTTTGCGCTGTAGCCGTTAATGTTATCGAGTTGCGTATGCAGGGTCGCTAGTAGAATGCCATTATTGGTGTCTTCAGCGGTTTTTAAATCGTTTTGTATTTGTCTTAATTCGACATCGCCATCCAGTGTAAAATCAAGTGCGCTTTTTTCACCGTCGGGTATTTCCTGAGCAACATGTGCTAACACCCACTGTTCGGGATAAAGACAGTCACCGGTATCGGCGTGCAATTGTTGCAATATTAAGGAGAAAAGACTGGATTTCCCCGTGCCGTTTGCACCGGTTAAACCTACTTTTTGTCGCGGATGAATTTGGAAGTTTGTGTTTTCAAACAGTAGTTTAACACCGCGTCTAACACCAAGGTTTATCGCTTGTAGCATGGTTGCGTATTGTAACCTTTAATATGAGAGTTTTGCACGAAGCAAATTTTCCGCCATTGCTGCGTTAAAAATGCTCATTTACTCTGTGTGAACTGCGCTTTTTCGACAATTTTTGCCTTGCATTAACAAAGAATCTACATTGTGCAAAGCTCACAATATATCGATGTGACATAATACCGTATTGCTTAAATTTCATTTTGAGGTCGAATAATGTTAAACGCACAACAGTCAGCACCAGCTTTTTCAGTGGTGGATGAAAATAATGCTTTGGTTAGTCTTGCAGGTTTTAAGGGTGATAAAAATTTGGTTTTATATTTTTACCCAAAAGATGATACGCCCGGATGCACCATAGAGGCTAATCAGTTTACACAATACATTGACGAGTTTTCGGCGTTGGATACAGTTGTTTATGGCGTAAGTAAAGATAACTGCGTTAGCCATATAGATTTTATCAATAAGTTTGCATTGCAGGTTGGCCTGCTTGCCGATACTGACGGTAAGTTATGTGATGCTTATGGTGTATGGCAGGAAAAAGAAAAAAAGGGCGTTAAAAAAATGGGTATTGTGCGCTCGACATTCGTAATCGATAAAGACGGTGTTATCCGTTATGCTGAGTATGGCGTTGTGGCTGAAGGCCATGCACAGCTTATTTTGGATGTCGTGAAAAAGTTGTAGTTCTGGAACGTTTTGTTGAGCTTTTGTTTATTAAATAAGACTAGTATTAATAACAAGTTATAATTTTTAAAGAACTTTACCGCAGAGGCACAGAGAAAATCTATTTTTGGTAGTTGCGCCGTAGGCGCAGCTACCAAATAAAACTCTGCGTCTCCGCGCCTCTGCGGTTAAAGTTTTTCAGCTGTTGTCTAAAATTTAATATAAGCACCAGCAAAAACGCCATCGAAACTTAAATCAGCATCCGTATCTGAGGCATCATCCAGTTCAAATGTTTGCTTACGGTAACCCGCTTCAACGCCAACAAAGAAACTAGTGGTATAGGCAATTTTAGCGGTAAAGTCAGAAATGCTACTGCCCTCAAAGGCGATATAGCTTAATTCACCACTGATGATTAGATCAGGCCAGGGTGAAGCGCCAATTAATGCGTACAGCATAGGGATGGTTTCATTTATCGAATCGCTGGTCGTAATGCCAGCACTGGTAATTGTGTAGTCTATTTTTAGATTTCGAATGACCAAACCAAGATCGAGACTAACGACGTTATCCAATACTTCATAGTATGCGATTAAGTCGGTAGTTTCGATCGAAATATTGTTGCTGACATCACCGGTAAAGTTGACACTATCAAAAACGAAGGTGGTTGTGCCATTACCGTCATGATCTAGTTTAGTGTGTATCAGGCGAAAATTAGGGATAATCGGCACGAAGTGCTCAAGCGTTACAAATACATAGCCTTGTGTTTCACTGTCCCAAAATAACTTGTCTTCGACATCGACGGCCATTGGGTCAGTAATTTTTTGAAAATTACCACTCGGTGATTCATCCCATATACCTGCACCGGCAGATACAGAAAGAAAATCTGCGTTAGCAGTAAAAGATGTCGTAAGTGCTGCAAAGCATGCTAAGTGTTTAAGTTTCATAATAAAATTCATCGCTGGAAATAATGTTATTTTTTGGATTTGTTATGAATTGTAGTATAAATAAATAAGATGACGTCAAACTGACGATATAGTTTTTCGTGTCTGAATTGAACAGTTATACGTATTGAGGCACTGCTTGAGATAACAGTCTGTTAATCGATTAAATGACCATTAAGACAAGGTTTCGAAAAAAATCGAAAACCAGATGAGCCCGGTAATCATGAATGCGAGCAGTACCGCAGCCGAGCCCATATCTTTGGCACGACCTGATAATGGGTGAATTTCATCGCCATGGCGATCGACCACGGCTTCTAATGCAGAATTGAGAATCTCGACGAGTAAGATAAAAATTAGACTGGCTATTAATATAGCTTTGTCAGCATAGCTTGGGCCAAAGTATAAGGCTATTGCCGAAAGTACCAGCGTTAAGCCGAGTTCCTGGCGAAAAGCCGCTTCATGTTTGAATGCTGCTTTAAAACCAAGCCATGAGTATCCTGCCGCATTAATGATCCGTTTGATGCCTGTTGTACCTGTTTTTGCCATGTGGTTGCTGCGCCTGCAAATGTTAGAAATAGTCTGATGGCTAATGTGCTTATTTTAATATATTAGCAGTTGTGAATTAATTGCGGCGGTTGCTAATTGTGTAAAGCAGCATTTTCCTGATTTATTTATAACTTCTTTTATTATGCGTATTCCTTATTTTTTTGAAATATTGAATATACTTAGTCGCATAATCTTTTTCTAACATACGTTATAGGTATGTTTGTAAATGGCTTGTCGTTTTTCGGAGTGCGTTAAACAAGTTTGGCTCGAACAGGCTGTCGATGCAAGGCTTGTTGGCGGTACTCTTGCGTGTATTTATTAAGTCGTCATCATTAGGTAGCAATTATGTTAATTCAATATTTAGCCAGCTTGCGCATACTCGTTATATTCTTTATGGGCTTTTTATCACTATCAATCCAGGCCGCTGAAGTTACCAAAGCTCAAATAAAGGGGTTGGATGAGCAAGTTCAAGATATTAAAAAAGATGTGTTGGACTTGACGTCAGAATTAACACGTCTCGAAGAAAAGCTGTTGTTCCCTTCCAATACACAGGTTTCATTCTTTATCTCACTAACGGGAGATGAAGATTTTGTACTCGATTCAATGCAAATAAAGCTTGATAACAAAGTTGTTGCGCAACACTTGTACACGTTTAAAGAAATCGAGGCGTTACGTTCGGGCGGTGTGCAGCGAATTTATACGGGTAATATAAAAACCGGTGAGCATGCATTGGTCGCCAGTTTTATCGGCCGTGCAAAATCGGGAAATGCCTACCAACGTAGTGAAAATTTTACCGTAACAAAAGCAGTAGGGCCAAAGTTTGTTGAAATACAGATAGTGGGCACCAGTGCATCCGATCAAAAGGTTACATTCAAAGACTGGTAAAATGCTGTATCGCTCAATTACATTAATATCTGCTTTATTATGCAGCTTGTCGGTATTTGCCGCCAGTGGGCTCAAAAATGTTGAGTTGCGTGACTTATATTTTGGTGAAGTGCTGTATTACGCGTATCAAGATTTGCATTTCGATGCCCTGGCTAGGCTTGATGCTGAATTAACGCAATATTATGAACTTGATGAATCCGAGCTCGACGCTTTTCACCAACACCTTGGGCATGCTGAATTTTCTATTGGTGATTTAGAATTACAGTATCGAATGAATCAGCGTGCGGGTAAAGCCATACGAGCAGTGTTAGGTTCAGGTGTTGATCTGGCAACAAGAAATGAGGCTGCGTTGGCATTGGCGCGTGTTTTTTACAAAAAAAATGATGCGCAAAATACACTGTATGCATTACAGCTAATTCGAAAAGAACCCGATAGAGCCCATTATCAGGAAAAATATTCACGCGAAGTCTTGCGTGGAAAAGAACCCGAATCTTTTAAAACAGATGTCGCTTATTTAAAGGCATTGGCCAATATTGATGTCGGTCAATTTTCTGTAGCTGCGACTAGTCTAGAATTGTTAAGAGACGAAGACAATCTTCATGGCTACGTTTTATACAACCTTGGCATCGCACTAATACAGAGTGGTAAGGAAGAACAGGGCTTCGTCGTTTTAGATGAGCTTGGCAGTTTGTCAGTGAGTGAGAATGGTTTACTTGCGCTTAAAGATAAAACCAATTTAAAACTGGCATACCGTTACCTTGAGAAAGGTGATGATGCTCAGGCACAAAAATACTTTGAACGTGTTCGTTTGGATGGCCCGTACTCCAACCGTGCCCTGTTGGGTTCGGGTTGGGTTGCAGCTTCGAAAGGGCGATATGATCGTGCGCTGGTACCCTGGTCAATTTTACATGAGCGTGCCGACACCAATTATTCTGTACAGGAAGTGTTAATGGCAGTGCCCTATGCCTATAGCAAACTAAAGGCACATGGTAAAGCGGCTAATTTGTATGATCATGCCATGGATGTTTTTGCAGAAGAAATAAGTAGTTTGGACGGTTCGATTAAAACCATTCGAAAAGGGCAGTTTCTCGCTGCACTGCTTGATGAAAAAGCGGACAAAGATAAAAACTGGGTGGTCAATCTGCGTGACTTACCCGATGCACCAGAGACACGTTACATCCTGGAGCTAATGGCGTCACATGACTTTCAACAGTCGTACCAAAATTATAAAGATTTAGCAGATTTACGTCTGCATATTGATAAATGGCTTGCTGATCTTAGGGTTTACGAGGAGATGATAGACATACGTCGTGCCTATCAGCAACCATTATTACCTCTTGTCGAAAAACGATTTAAGCAATTAGATACTCGAATTAAATTACGTCTGGAGCAAAGAGATAATTTGGCGAAAAAGATTAAAAATATGCTGATATCGCCACGCCCGGAATATCTAGCAACGTCAGCCGAACGTCAGGCATTGAATACCATCATTTCGTTGGAAGGAATAATTGCTACAAAACCGCAGTCAGTCGATGCGGCCACCGTTTCACGGCTGCAACGTTTGCGCGGTGTGTTGTCGTGGCGAATACAAACTGAGTACGATCAGCGTTTGACCGATGCTTATAATCATTTGGTGTCACTGGATAAAATAATTCAAACATTAAAACAACGCTACAATTCTTTTATTCGTACCAGACAGGCGGCGACGCAGAGTTATGAGGGTTATACCGTGCCTATCCGTCAATACCGCACACATTTGTTTGCAGCGCAGAGAAAACTGAAAGGCGTTATGGCAAAACAGGGGCGTCTGCTCGAGACCATGGCCATTAATGAGCTTGATAGTCGTCGTAAACGTTTAGAAGAATACCAGATAAAAGCACGGTTTGCGTTGGCCGAAAGTTATGACAGGGCAACAAAATCACAACTGGATGCAGAGATAGAAAAACAACGCAAAAAACATGAATTGCAGAAAAAGGCGCAACCAGACGGCAGCGCAGACCAGCCCATTAAAGATGATGCTGTTCAGGACAAACAAACGAATATTGACACAACAGGCCAACAAGCGCTGGATGTAATACCTGTCGATAATGTATCGCTGCTTTCGAAAGAAAGGTTGCAGGGTCGATAGTTTATGTATTCGCAGAACAACAAAAACCATGTCGTTAAGCTGTTATTGATAAGTGCTATTTCTTCGCTGTTGGTGTCTTGTGCGGGTACGGGTTCGAAAGGAACGTTAGCAAGTCTTAATGAAGTTAAGTTTGTTGTAAAAGAAGAGAAGGTCCATGGCAGTTTGGAAAAGGCCATGGCCAGTTATGAGAAATTTTTGAAAGAAACACCAGAAACAGCGATGACGCCAGAGGCGCTTCGCCGTTTAGCAGATTTAAAAATTCAAAAAGAGTATGAAGTTGAAGGTAATGTTCAATTGCAACAGGAGAATTTGCAGGCTGCGTTATCGGCCGAAGTCGTATTAACACAAAATGCGGACGCTCTGAAACCAGTTACTGATAGTGCTTCACAAGCGACAGCAATACAAAAACCGGTGACAGATTTTGCGCCAATTATTACAGACGACAACAAAAAAACGATTGCGACGGCTGATGGACCTATTGCTGACATAAGCGAAGGTGAAAAAATATTTAGTGAGCGAGCGGGTAAAAAAATAGATTTAGCTGGATCGAAGCAAAAGAAAATAGTGCCACCAGGGGATGATACTAAACAGGATGCTGATGCTTTGCAGGCAGCGGGTGCGAAAGAAGCTATTGAACTTTATAAAAGTCTGTTAAAAAAATACCCTCTGTTCGAACGAAACGATCAGGTTCTCTATCAACTATCTCGCGCTTATGAAGAAACGGGGCAGATAGCGATAGCGATGAAAACGCTTGACCAATTAATTGTTAAATATCCACAATCAAGACATATTGATGAAGCGCAGTTTCGTCGTGCAGAATTTTTCTTTACGCGCAAGAAATTTTTAGATGCCGAAGAATCTTACCAGGCAGTGATAAACAGCGGTGAAGGCTCGGAGTTTTATGAACTGGCATTGTATAAACAGGGTTGGTCCTATTTTAAACAGGAACTGTATGAGGAAGCACTACAAAATTATATAAAAATGCTCGACTATAAAGTCGATAATGGTTACGACCTCGAAAACATCGATAACAAGATTGAGAGGAAACGCATTGATGATACGTATCGTGTTATCAGTTTAAGTTTCTCATACTTAGGCGGTGCAGAATCAGTTGTCGAGTTTTTTGATAAGCATGGCCATCGGTTTTATGAGGCGAGTATTTACAGTCATCTTGGTGAATATTATTTAACCAAGCGTCGCTATGCAGATGCGGCGCAATCTTATCAGGCATATATCGATCGTAATCCTGTATCAAGAGAATCGCCATATTTTAATATTCGAATAATAGAGATTTATAAAAAGGGTGGTTTCCCACGTTTGGTTGTGGATGCTAAAAAATCCTTTTCTAAAACCTACCGTTTAAATTCAAATTACTGGACCTTCTTTGATATCAATGACCATCCAACTGTTCTGGCCTTTTTGAAATCAAACATTATAGATTTAGCGAATCATTATCATGCCTTGTATCAAGATAAGCGATTACGTAAGCAGAAAGAAGAAAACTATAAGGAAGCTATTTATTGGTATAGGGAATATTTAGCGTCGTTTCCAGAAGAAAAAGGAGCGCCTAAGTTAAATAATCAGCTAGCCGGTTTGTTACTAGAGCATAAAGATTATATTGCGGCAGCGGTTGAATATGAAAGAACTGCATACAATTATTTGGTGCATGAAGATTCTGCCAGTGCTGGTTATGCGGCGGTATTTTCTTATCGAGAGCATTTGAAGGTAGCGAAGCAGTCACAGCGTAATATTATTAAACGCGAAATTATACGTAGTTCACTCAAGTTTACAGATTACTTTCCTAAGAATAAACATGCGGCCGTGGTACTGGTTTCAGCGGTGGATGACTTATACGAATTAAAAGATTATGAACAGGCGATAAAGTACGGGCGTCGGGTGATAATCGTTTACCCCAAAGCTGATAAAAAACTTTTACGTTCAGCCTGGATGGTGGTGGCGCATGCATCCTTTGATACGACAAATTATAAAGATGCAGAACTTGCCTACACCGAAACGTTGTTGTTAACCGATAAGAAAATCAAGAGCTATACCTCGTTAACGGAAAATTTAGCGGCGTCAATTTATAAACAAGGTGAGCAGGCAAGGAAGTTGGGCGATCATAAAATTGCTGCCGAGCATTTTTTACGCGTAGCTGACGTAGCACCAAATTCGAAAATTCGTCCGACAGCTGAATACGACGCAGCGGCTTCATTAATATTGTTAAAGCAATGGTCGCAGGTTGCGGTTGTGTTAGAAGGGTTTAGAAAGCTTTATCCACAACATGATCTATTAAAAGACATTACTAAAAAATTGGCCGTTGTCTATAAAGAAGAAGGTGAATACTTGAAGGCAGCCGCTGAATTTGAACGGATAGAAAAAGAAAATCCAAAAAATGAAGGCTTAAGGCGTGAAGCTTTAAACCAGGCGGCAGAACTGTATGAAAAGGCAGAAGCTGAAGGCAAAGCATTACTGGTATATCGAAAATTAGTTAAATACTTCCCTAACCCGGTTGAAGATGCATTAGAAGTGCGACAGAAAATTGCAGGTATTTATTTAAATCAGGGGCAACGCAAAAAATATATTGCGGAGTTAAAAGTCATTGTTCGTACTGACGCATCAGCTGGTAAAGGGCGCACGGATCGAACGAAATTTATTGCCGCAAAAGCTGCTTTGGTTTTAGCCGAGCCAAAACTACAGGCCTTCAATAAGGTGGCTTTAGTTAAACCCTTTAAAAAGAACCTGAAGAAAAAGAAACAGCGCATGCGTAGTGCTATTAAAGAATACACTAAATTGCTTGATTATCAGGTGGGTGATGTGACTGCTGCAGCGACATATTATATTGCAGAAATTTATTATGAATTTAGCACAGCCTTGCTTAAGTCTGAGCGACCAACAAATTTAAATGCTGAGGAGCTAGAAGAGTACGAGTTGGTTATAGAAGATCAGGCATATCCATTCGAAGAGAAAGCCATCGGTGTACATGAAAAGAATACAGAATATTTAGATATCGGTATCTATAACGAGTGGATAGATAAAAGTATTGCTAAATTAGCGTCGCTGTTACCAGCGCGTTATGCGAAGACAGAGGAAAGCAGTATTACACTTTCTTCGTTGCAGCCAGAACAGGCAAACGATAGAAAAGAAACTGTGCGTGAAAAAGAGAAAGTTAAGTCGCTGGTCGAAGGTGAAAATAATGAATAATGTGGTACGTACAACAACGTTGGTGGAAACCAATGTGGTGAAGTTTTATCGTGTCTTTGTTATTTTCTGTGCTGTGCTTGTGCTCGTTTCTTGCGCAGGTGGAAACGCAAAACAGCGCTTTGAAGTGGGTAACGCTGCAAGTGTGGTTGAGCATCTAGATGTAGATTCAGACGTCGAACGCGATTTTGATAAAGCCATGGATTTAATGAATAAGAATGATTATACACAGGCAGTCTCGCTGCTTACATCAGTGATAGAGCGCGAACAACGTCTTCCTGCACCGTATATAAATATTGCTATTGCACAAAATAAACTTGGTAATGCAAAGGCGGCAGAAAAAAATCTTATAAAAGCTCTAGAGATAGATATCGCTCATCCAGTGGCTAATAATGAACTGGGTTTGTTGTATCGTAAATCGGGGAAATTTAAAGCGGCACGTGTGGCTTATGAAAATGCCATAAAAAGACATCCTGAGTATTTGCCAGCGAAAAGAAATTTAGGTGTTTTATGTGATTTATATATGCATGATTTTGATTGCGCATTAGAACAATATGAAGATTACCTTGCGCTCGAACCGGGTGATAAAACCATGGCAATTTGGGTGGCTGATGTTAAGCGACGTTTGGCAAAGTAAATCTTAAAAAGATTGATGAAATATAATTTATTAGAAAACATGGCAGGTAATGACATTATGATATTTAAAGTTATACTCAATGCAGTATTGACTCTCCTGTTACTGTCTTCTGTGGTTTTAGCAGAAAATAAGAAAGTAGATACCGAAGTAAAAGAATTGTCGGGTATTTCGATTATTGGTAATAAAGAAGCACCAAAATCACTTTATATAATACCCTGGCAAAATTCGGAAGTAGGCGTGGCGACAAGTTTAAATTCTGGGCTGCTGGATGACAGTATGCGGCCCTTAGATAAAGAAGTTTTTTTACGTGAACTGGATTTTTACGAATTGAGTCATGGTAAAAATTAATAATAAGTTTTTGATAAAACATTGAGTGTTTTAATCAAAACTATCCGAGATAATTTCCCATCGGGAATAATTAAACGCGATCTAATATGAGGAGTGCATGATGGGGTTCATTGAAAATATTGTAAGTTTTTTTCAGACAGGTGGTACGTTTATGTACCCGATTCTTATTATCTTTGCATTCGGCACAGCCATTTGCATAGAACGGTATATAAAATTAGCGGGTATTGGCAGTCTCAATAAGAAAGTATGGGATAAAGTGCATCCGTTGCTTGATTCGGGTGATTTTGATGCGGCCCGCGACTCGATCGCTAATGATAAATCGGCCATTGCCAGTTTATTAAGTATGGGGTTGTCGAGGCAAGGTTCAGTGCGTCGGCGTGATGATATTGAAATTGCGATGGAAGAAAGTATGATGGAAATCATACCAACGCTCGAAAAGCGTACGCCTTTTATTGCCTTGTTTGCAAATATTTGTACCTTGTTAGGTCTGCTCGGTACCATCATGGGTTTGATCGAAGCCTTTACCGCGGTTGCTAATGCCGACCCTGCAGAAAAAGCAGATCTATTATCAGCCAGTATTTCGGTAGCAATGAATACCACGGCATTTGGTTTAATGGCAGCAATACCCCTGTTGATCATTCACGCAATAATATCTTCGAAAACAGTGGAGATTATAGATAGCCTTGAAATGGCATCAGTTAAAACATTGAACCTGATTGCTAATTTCGCCAAACGACAGGCGGAACTGGCTGCTAAGAATGGCTAGACGTCATCACTACAGGCGTCCGAAAAAGGAACCGCCTGAATTAAACATAACAACCTTTCTTAACCTAATGGTTGTGCTTGTACCGTTCTTACTGATTACGGCTGTTTTTTCCCGTATGACTATTCTTGAATTAAGTTTACCTTCGGGTGCGGGTAGTCCTACTAGTCAGAAACAACAGTTATCTATTGAAGTAATCGTTCGACAAAAAGGCATAGAAATTGGTAATGGCAAACAGGTGCTTGCAAGGTTCCCTCTGCTTAAAGAAAATACGCTTGCGACAGTGGTTGATGACCAAGGTGTTCGTGATGTAAGTAAACTTTATGATCTAAAACTTTTGTCACAATTTCTAATAAATATAAAAGGTAAATATCCAAATAAAACTGACGCGACCGTATTGATGGAAGCGGATATTGAGTACCGTGTATTAATCAACGTCATGGATGCTGTGCGAGCTACGTTCGTTCGTCAGCAGGGTGCAGAAGGTGAAGCCGATGTGCTACAACAAGTTGTCCTGTTTCCCGATATATCGATAGGTGACGCACCATGAAGCAAAGTCGACGTATCAAACGTATGTCACGTGGCGAAAAAGCGTCTACGGGTGCAGGTCTGAATCTGGTCTCGTTAATGGATGTTTTTACTATTCTGGTATTTTTTCTATTGGTTAACTCGGGCGCTAGTGATGTTATGGAGCCGCCCAAAAATATTAAATTACCGGACTCTACGGTAGAAGCCAAACCGCGAGAAACGGTCATTGTCATGATTACGCCTGATCAAATTTTGGTTCAGGGTGAGCCCGTTATAAGCACACAAGATGTAATCAATAGTAAAATGGCAATCATCGATGCAGTAAAGCAGCGTTTAATATTGCAGAAAAAGAAAGTGATTGGGCTCAGTACTAAAACCGTTTCACAAAGTAACGAAGTTACCGTATTAGCGCATCGTACAGTGCCTTTTCACGTAATGAAAAAAGTGATGGCAAGTTGCACCAGCGCAGGTTATGGAAAAATCTCGTTAGCGGTTATTCAGAAAGCTAAAAGAAAAGGTTAGCGCAGTAACGTGGCAGACGATATTTCTAAGCAACAGGAAAATATCAATCAAAAGATTGATGATGCCTACAGTCGTCTGGTAGAACTCGAAGGTGCAGAAGCTGGCATTAATGAAGAATTAAAGCAGCTTAAAACACACCGTCAGCGTTTTTCCATACTTAGTGAGGTAAGTGACCAGTTAGAAAAACTGGAAAAGCTGGGTGGTGGTAAGCTATTTTGGGGTAAAAATTACGACCCAGAAACATCGACTAAAGATCAAAAAAGAGTTCGTGATTTAGTTATTAACTACGATTCACGTGTAGCAGAATTACTGGCTAAACAAAATGCGCGTAATAAATCAGTTGAGAGTTTGGCGGCAAAAATCAATTTGCTCAATGAAGATACAGTACATCTTCAGGAGCGTGAAGAAGCGTTAGCGGAAGAATTTATTATCGAGCGGGAAATGGTCGAAGTGCCTTTCCGCACGATGAACATGCCCTGGAACAAAGATGATAAAGATCAGAAGCAATTCAGAAAAGTATTACTGATAGTTTTATTTTTCTCTATATTGCTCGGAATTCTTATTCCTCTGTGGGATATACCAATACCTGACCGTGTCGAAGTTGTTGAAATTCCAGAACGGTTAGCAAAGTTGATGATAGCTAAAAAAGAACCACCAGCACCTCAGCAGCAGAAAAAACTGGAAGAGAAAAAACCGGATAAAAAGACCAAGAAAAAAGACAATAAACCGCAGCCGGAAAAAGCTAAAAAAGCGCGCAAAAAAGCAGAGCGTTCGGGCTTGATGGCGTTTAAAGATGATTTTGCCGATCTGATTGATGACACGCCTATTGCTAAATTAGGTTCAAAGGCGAAGATAAGCGGTAAAGGCAGCAAAGCGAAAAAAACCACCCGTTCTTTAGTTACCTCCAGTATGGGTAGCGGTAGTAGTGGTATTAATACCGCTTCATTAAGTCGTAATGTGGGTGGCAGCGGTAAAAGTTTGGGTGGCGTCGAATTTTCACGCGTAGAAAGTTCGATCGGTGGTGACTTCTTTGGTGATGAGCGTCCACTTAGTGATGGTCCTGGACCTTCACGTACCGATGAAGAAATTCAAATTGTCTTTGATAAGTACAAATCAGCGCTGTTTCGTATCTACAACCGTGAGCTGCGTAAAAACCCAACCCTTCAGGGTAAAATGGTGCTGCGCTTAACGATTCTACCCAATGGTAGTGTATCCGCGTGTACCGTAGATTCCAGTGATATGGATTCAGTCTCCCTCGATAAGAAGATTGCGGCTCGGGTTAAAAAGTTTAACTTTGGCGCTAAAGATGGCGTGCCTGCCATTACTATTTTGTATCCTATCGACTTCCTGCCTGCGACATAATCAAGCCTTACGCAACAATATTAAAGCATTGATTTAATTGGCTTTATATGGCGTCTGATTTGGCGGCATTGAAGCATCTTCCATGTGTCATATAAATGACAAATACCAAGCTAATTTAACGACAGGGTCTATACTTTATTGACGTTCTTGTGTGAGCAATTAAAACACAATACGAAGAATTTCTTTATCGTCAAAATGTTTTCAAAATTAAATGTAACCCAATCTTTTTATAGTCGTAATTTCAAAGTGTTAAATGGTGTTTGACGTTAAAAAGCCAATCAGACATAGCCATCTGCTCGCAAAAACTTTATTTGCAGGCAGTGTTTTTCTGTGTGGGCTGGGTAATGTTTTTGCGGATCTGACGGTTACCAAGAGCATTGCGCCTGCTACCGTTGTGCCTGCAGCCGAAGGCAGTTTTATTTTTTATGACATCGATGTAACCAATACTGGCCCGGGCGCATTAAACAATGTTGTCATCGACGATGTGCTTGGCGTTGATCTTAATAATCTGATATTTCAAAATGCGCCTTTAGGTGGTAGCCAAACGGGAGCCGCACAATTCACCATTCCGAATATGACGGCAGGTCAATCCGCAACGTTAAACATTCGGGCAACGGTTAATGGAACCAACACCTGTCCTGTTATACAAAATAGCGCCAACGTAAGTGAGGGCAGTGCGACTTTCAACGACAGTGATGCAGCGCCAAATATTGAATATAACTTCCAGTTTACTAGTGGCGCAGCGTCCAATGTTATTTCACACGTAAATGCAACCAGCTTTTGTGAGTTTTGTACGACGGGTGAAGTGCATATCACCATCACCAATCCAACGACAGCCGCAATGACCAACATAGTGCTTGAAGAAAACTTACAGGCTTTAGGTTTAACCTACATAGGTGGTACGACTACATTAAATGCTGTGGCTACGGGTGATCCAGTGATTTCAGGTGGCGCGACCATTTTGACATGGACATCTGCCCAGATTGGTGCATTGGCAAATTTGGCAGCAGGCGCGACGATAGAGATTGCCTTCGATGTAAGTACCTATACTGAAGCGTCCATCTTGGTCGACCCTAATAGAAACCTTATAGCCACCGCTACGTTTGATATGGCATGTCTTGTTGCCACACAATCGGTAAATACCGGACAGTACGAATTACCTATTCGACAACCAGAGCCTGACCTTTTTAAAGTGGGCCGAAATTTTGATGCTGGGCAGACTGCGGCGGCAGGTTATACCGACCCTGTTTTTGGTAGCCGTAATGATGATGTTATCTGGCGTGTCAATGTGCAGAATTCTGGGTTAGCCAATATGCAGGCGCTTCGACTCAATGATTCGATTACCGGTAACTTTAGTATCAATTTTCTCTGTCCAACAGAGGCTACAGCAGATGCAGTAGCTAACATTAACGGTGCACTGCCTGGCGGTTCAACCTGTATTCCAATGACCACACCGTTTGATGTTGATGATCCCTTCGGTAACGCTGCAGATCCAGATGATGTTAGCGCGGGCAGTGCTAACGCATTTATATTTTATGTTGGTCGCATACTGAACACGCATGCCAATGAAATCAATAACGCCGACTTTTCTTGGGGTTGTGAAGCAGACTCCCCAGCAGGTGGACTGATAACAGTACCTGCATCCACAGGTGGCGCAACGCCTGGTGTTACGCTCGCTGCTACGGCTGGTTTAAATACCAATGTCGTGCCCGCTAATTTTCTAATTACACAAACCGTTACAGGTAGTAATGTTGGGCAGCCACTGGGTAGCAAAGGTTTAATGACCATTACCCTCAATAACCAGTCGGGTGGTTCGGTACAAAATCTTACGGTGGCGGCAACCTTGCCTAACGGTTATGTCATGGATAATACCTATGGCGTGGTCAATGGTGTTGGCAATGGCCAACCAACGTTTACCACCACGTCGGCATTCGGTGGTCCTGATTATCCGGGTTTTATTGATACCTTTACCCGTGATGACCCAGCGTTGTTAACAGGTGATCCACTGGATGATTTTGCACCTACCTTTACCTTAACCAGTTCGACAACGGGTACGGATGTGGCGCAGCAAGTTAACATGTTACGTCACGATGACCAGGTATCCTTTACCTTCGGCATAATCATGGTGGATGCTGCACGTTTTGATTTGGTAGCCGATCTAGATCTGGACGAAGAGATTATTGGCGATGGAACAGACCCAACAAATGCATTGCCACTAACGAATGATGTGGATGTGGTTTTTGATGCAGTTGATTCAACCGGTGTGCAGAATGAACCCCGTAGTGAAACTTTTAACTATAATTCAAATCCGGAAGATCTGGATGTGGAAATATCGGATTCGTTATTTATTTTAACGAATGATGTCAATGTACCATTAAACTTAAATGTTCTACTGACCAATAACGGTGGCCACGATGCGGACGATTACACGGCATATGTAACGTTTGGTCAGGCGATGACTGTACAAACTATTCCCGCAGGTTGTGCAATTACAAGCAATTTACCGCCGCACCCAACCTGGAATGACCCGGCCGCTATTCCTGGAACAGCGGCCGTTTATGCCTGTGATCGAGGCGTTATAGCACCCGGTGTCACTGAGACCATTACATTCTCGGTAATTAAAAATACATTGGGCGGGATCGACGATGACTTAACCTTTCGCGCAGATGTGATTGGTGAAATAACGCGTTTTGATACTACGTTACTAACAGACACCGCGCCCGTAGCCCTGGTCGATACCACGCCTAACTTGCAACTCGCTAATAACTATTCACTCGATGCCATCCGCTCACGCGTGCTTGGTTTTAATCTAACGAAAAGTGTCTGGTACTGTGCAGAAAGTGGTTTGGTCGAACCCGCACCTTCGGTACCGCCACCCGCAACACCGGCAGAACTTGATGTACATATTGGTGAAGACTGTAATTACTTTATTGAATCAGGTGGTTGGTTTGGTTTTGTAACACCGGGCTTTGCATTAATCGAAGTGCAAAATATCGTGGTGACCGATGACTTACCCGACGGCCAGGGTTTTATCGCCTTTGATGCGCTTAACGCATATAACTTTACTAACACGGGCAATATTAATCTTGTTGGCGCGAATGGTGGTGCGGGCACTACGCCATTGGATGAAACAGACATCGTTTTCAATTTTAACGCTGCCGGTAGCGGTATTGTTGTTAAGGATGAGTTTTTCCGTGTTGATATTAAAACACGGTTGTTGAATGATCCGGTCGATGTTTCTGCAGCACCCAACGTGCAAAATGCCGCCAGTTTTGATATCGCAAGAACATCGTTTACCGCGATTTTTCAGTCGGACCCTATCGGTGGTGTGGTACAGCCACCATTAAATATTCCTGTTAGTGAATTGCTGAGTATTCCTGGTTACCCCTTAGAGCCTGTGCGACGGGTTGATCTGAATGTAATTGAACCCAATGTCACGATAGTTAAAGAAGTTTGTAACGAAACACTTAATGGTGTGGGCCTAGCATGTGGTACTTTTTCAACCTCGATCAACGATGGCGATACCAACGACTCATACGTTTATCGTATCACGCTGACCAACGAAGCATCAGTTGTAGGTACCACACGGGCGCCTGCATATAACGTTATCTCTACCGATACACTCGATGCATCTGACTTAATGTTGATTGCTAATTTTGCAACGGATGGACTGGA
>JAESSQ010000012.1 GCA_016764035.1 Gammaproteobacteria bacterium | reverse complement strand
CCAAACTCGCGCGAATGTTGTTGCAGGCGAAAAATGAAAACGCATTAAGCGAAGTTTTGATTATTGTTTCAGCGCTAGCAACACAAGATCCACGCGAACGGCCGTTGGATAAGCAACAGGCGGCTGATGGAAAACATGCGGTGTTTATCGACAAGGCGTCAGATTTTATTTTTTATATTAATCTTTGGCATGCCTACCATGTCGAGAAAAAATCACTATCAGGTAATCAGTTGCGAAAATGGTGTAAGAAAAATTTTATATCGTGGATGCGAATGCGTGAGTGGATAGACACGCACAAACAGATAAAAAAAATGTTGTCATCGTTAAAGATGGCACTGAATACAACGTCTGCATCTTATGAGCAGATACATCAATCTTTATTGATTGGACTGTTGGCTAACATTGGATGCAAAGATGAAGGTAAGATATTTTCAGGTGCGCGTAATAAAAAGTTTAACGTTTTCCCAGGCTCGGCTTTATTCAAATCACCGCCAAAATGGTTGATGGCTGGAGAAATTGTTGAGACGGCTAAAATTTATTCACGTACCAATGCCAAAATTGATATTGGATGGGTAGAAGAAAAAGCAACGCATCTGCTTAAGTATCATTACAGTAATCCGCATTGGGAGAAAAAACGTTCTCAGGTTATCGCGCATCAACAATCGACACTGTATGGTCTGATTATTAATGCAGATAAAAAAATAGATTATGGAAAAATAAGTCCGCTAGAGGCCAAAGAAATATTTATCCGTTGCGCATTGATTGCGGGTGACTTTGAAAGTAAAGCCGCGTTTTATTTACACAACCGAACATTAGTCGAAGAGCTTGAGGCATTAGAAGCTAAGTCGAGACGTCGCGATATTATTGTGGATGAAAATATTTTGTATGACTTTTATCAGCAACATTTGCCGGATGATGTGTTTAGTGGCGCCAGATTAGATAAATGGTTACGCAACCATAGCGAACAAGCCAAACGCCTTTATTTGACGACGGACGATTTAATGCGTGATGATGCCACGTTGGTATCTGATTCAATGTTTCCCGATACGCTGGATATGAGTGGCTCACGGTTTCCTATCGAGTATCATTTTGACCCGAGCAATCACTGCGATGGAATCACACTAGTAACACCCGTTGCAGGTTTAAATATGATAAACACGCAGCGATGTGAATGGCTTATTCCTGGTTTGTTGCAGGAAAAAATTATCGCTTTAATAAAATCATTGCCGAAACATTTACGTAAAAACTTTGTGCCTGCGCCGAATTTTGCAGAAGCATGTGTGCAGGCGTTAGAACCTTCCAATGCAGCTATTACTGCTGAGCTTACGAGTCACCTGAAAAAAATGACAGGCGTACAGATTCCACACGATGCCTGGAATACAAAAAGCATCGGTCAGCATTTGTTGATGAATTTTAGAGTCATTGACGGTAATAAAAATGTGTTAGCTGAAGGTCGTGATTTATCATTGATAAAAAATCAGCTGGTTAATAATGCTCTGGATACTCCGCTTAACGATGATATTGAAGAGCAGGAAGATTCGTATAAACAGGATAATGTTGGGCCGGACGTTCTCGACGATTTAGCGGAGAGTCTGGATATTAATGTGCAGGGCATCAATATAAAAATGTATCCCGCTTTGCAGAAAAAAGGTAATCAGGTAAATAAAGTTGCTTTAGATTGTAAAGCAACCGCAGCTCAGGAAACGCATAATGCTTTACGGCAGTTATTTATTAATGCGTTGTTCGTGCAGATTAAAGATATAAAAAAATCAATACCAGACATTAATAACCTGTGTTTGAAATACGCAGACTTTGGACGCTGTGATGATATAAAAAACGACATCGTTAGCAAAGCGATTGATGAAGTTTTTTTGTATGATGAAATAAAAACCGAGAATGAATTCAATGCCAGGTTGGAAAAAGGCAAGAGTGAATTGCACGCCTGTGTAAAAAAACAAAGTCAGTTGCTTATGGATGTGCTTGATGCCTATCGTGCAGTAAAAAAACTGATTAAAAATCCATCGTTAACGCAACTTGATACGGTTAGTGATATTCAGTTACAGCTTAATACGCTATTGCCTGAGAACTTTGTTACAGTGATACCGCAACAATGGTTGCAACAATATCCCAGGTATTTATCGGCTATTGCTAAACGGTTTGATAAGGCTAAAACCAATGCGAAACGCGATCGACAGTTACGAATAGTTTTTTCAAATGAATGGCAGAAATATGTTACACAGGATGCGGCCTTGAAAAAACAGCACATCGATTCGCAACAACTTGAGTATTACCGCTGGATGTTGGAAGAATACCGCGTGTCATTGTTTGCGCAAGAGCTTAAAACAAGGTTCCCGGTCTCTGAAAAAAGAATAAAGACCTATTGGGATACGCTTGATTAATCAAGCTGCCCTTGCTTTAAAATAATCGGAAGCGTAAAACTTATTGTATGTTGAAACGAAAAGCCTTCTGTCTCAACCTTATCTTTTCTAGAGGAAGAACGATGGCTAGTTTTGCGAAATAAATATCATTAGTGAGAAATAATGCATGATTACTATCGGTCATATTTATGAACTTGAAGTGATAAAAGCCGTTGATTTTGGTTTTTATCTGGATGCCGAAAATCTTGGTGAGGTATTGCTACCACTTAAATATGCTCCGTCTGATTTAGTAGTAGGCGATATCATCGAGGTGTTTCTGTATCTGGACGCTGAGAGTCGACCAGTGGCGACCAATCAGGAGCCTAAGGCTCTTGTCGGTGAGTTTGCTTATTTAAAGGCTATCGATATATCTAGTGTGGGTGCTTTTTTAGACTGGGGTCTGGATAAAGATTTATTCGTGCCTTTTGCAGAGCAGCATAGACCAATGGAAGTTGGTACGTTTTATTTGGTGCATTTATTTATCGGTATAGATGGTCGTATTACGGCTTCGTCAAAAATTGATAAGTTTCTAGATGATGAGCGACCACATGATTTCAAACCTCAACAAAAAGTTGAGCTAATTATCGCCAACACAACAGACATGGGTTATAAGGCAATCGTTAACCATAGTCACTGGGGTCTGTTATACAAGAACGACGTGTTTCAGCGTTTAAGTTTTGGTCAATATAAAAAAGGCTTTATCAAGCATGTCCGACCTGATGGAAGAATTGATCTTAGTTTACAAGGTGGACAGGAGACCCGAGATAAACATGCAAAAATAATATTAAAGTACCTGAATGCAAAAGGTGGCTTTGCACCGGTGCACGATAAATCCGATCCAAAACTAATTTCAGACCTGTTTGGCATGAGCAAGGGCGCGTTTAAAAAAACCATTGGCGGTTTGTATAAACAACGAGTCATCAGTATAAAAAAAGATGGTATACGTTTACTCGATGAGTAAGTTGCAGCTTGAATATAAACCGTTTACTATTTGCCCGCTTCAGTTATCTATTATAGTGGGTCAGCGGTAATGGCATCAAAAATATATGAACCAGCGTTAGCGAAAACGTATCTGCTATGCAGCCTTATTGTGTTGGTTATTATCGTTTTTCTTCAACTCTCCGATAATGTAGACAGGTTTTTATATTGTGTGGTGTTAATTAGTCTGTTGGTTTTGTTAATGCTTATTATAAAACCTATTGTCGTAAACCAAAAACTTTCAGTCTCAGATGATCAGATAAATATATTTCAGAATGGCGAAATAACGACGCTTATTTTTTGCCAACATATAGACAGTATCTTTTTTAAAAAAGAAAAATTGATAAGTTATCGGTTTAAATATAACAAGAAAAAATACGAGATTTTCCCCGGTTTATACAAAGATAGAGTTGAATTAGTCGAGCATTTTGAAACGCTTATTCAGCATTGTGAAAAACCAGTAGCTCACAAGAACAAGTAAGCCACATGTGTTTTTTTGAACGCTACTCGTTGTGTGTCGAAATACGTTAACTGGCTACAAAGTAGATAAGTTCGCTTTAAGTATTATTTAGGCAATATGGATTCCAGCTTCATGGTTTCATGATGGCGCTTAATATTACCGCCGGTAATTATGCGGGCTACAGCGGAATCGATCGGGGTCTTGCCGGGGTCTATGCCTGCTTTTTCGCACAGTTCTCCCCATGTGTTTATCTTCTCGTTCAGGCGATGCATGACTTCTACGACTTGTTTGTTGGCTTCGCAGCGGTAATCATATGTGGGCATCTGGGCTCTCCAGTCGAAAATTAATTATAGTATGTGTGTATGATAACTGTTTTTAGATAAAAGGGTTGCATGTAATCGTACGTCAGGCAGGTGCTTTAAGATGTTTATTAAGCCGTGGTTGAAAATTGATAATTTAAAAATACGCCGATAAATAAAACCATGCCAAACCAGTTGTTATTTAAAAATGCTTGAAAGCATAATTCGCGTTTTCTGTCTTTTATTAAATACTGTTGATAAATGGCAAACATACATGCTGCGGCTACGCCTAGATAATAAAAACCGTTCAGGTCTGCGCGTTGCCCGATTAATAGCAGATCTAAAATCAGTAAAAGCTGAATGGCACCAATAATTAACTTATCCTGGTTACCAAATAAAATTGCTGTCGATTTCACGCCGATTTTTATGTCATCATCGTAATCAACCATGGCGTACATCGTATCGTAGGCGGTGGCCCATAATATCGTGGCGAGAAAAATCAACCAGGTGACCGCTGTTACTTCATCGGCTTGCGCTGCATAAGCCATCGGAGCTGACCAGCCAAAAGCGGCGCCCAGGTGTACCTGTGGTAGATAGTGATAACGCTTCATGAAAGGGTAACTGATTGCCAGTACAATGCCGACCAATGACATGATGATGGTTAAGGTATTCATAAATAACACTAATATAAAAGCGGTAAGACTCAATGAAGTAAAAACCAGTAAGGTTTCTTTTTTGGTGATTTTTCCGCTTGCCAGTGGTCGTTGTTTGGTGCGTTTTACTTTTCTGTCTATTTTACGGTCGGCATAATCATTTATAGCGCAGCCAGCAGAGCGCATCAATATTACGCCCAAAACAAAAACCAGTAAAACCAGCGGGTCTGGCCAGCCTTCTGCAGCAATCCACAATGCGATTAATGTCGGCCACAGTAGCAAAAGAATGCCAATTGGTTTGTCTAGGCGGATGAGTTGTATATAAAGGCCGAGTTTTTTATACCGTTTATTTTGCTTGAGCGTGCCTCTGAAGTCAGTGACCTTTTGTATTAACTTATTGCAGCTAATTTCTAGCTTATCGAGCCAGGGATGCATGGCAACACTATCGATTAGTCTGTCACATTTTTTTATAATGAATGTACAAGCTAGAGATAAGGTGCTGTATGCGTCTTTTATAAACGCCATACTTTGCTGCCAAAAATGCATTATTGCTGGCAGCAAAGTGGTGCTGAGTCGTGAAAAGAGAGGAGGCCTGGCCATCGAAGTATTTTACCTGATTCGACTATGCAGTAGCTAAATCAGTGGTATAGTTTTTAATAAATTCGGTCATATTTAAGAGTAAGTTATATGAAAAATATCCGTTCCTTTGAAGGTTTTTTCCCGCAACTTGATGAAACGGTGTTCGTCGATGAAAGTGCGGTGGTAACCGGTAATGTCATTATTGGTAAAGACAGCTCTGTCTGGCCTTGTTGTTCTGTTCGTGGGGATATCCATTCGATTACTATTGGCCAGCGCACGAATATTCAGGATGGCAGTATTTTACATGTTACCCATGACAGTGAGTACGCGCCAGGTGGTTTTAAATTGACGATAGGTGATGAGGTAACCGTTGGTCATAATGTGGTTTTACATGCCTGCACGGTTGAAGATTCCTGTTTGATTGGGTGGACGATACGTTCTACATTATTGGCACCGCAGCGGGCCCTCATCCCTACCCGCAGATTGTGCGTGATTTACAATCTGT
>JAESSQ010000146.1 GCA_016764035.1 Gammaproteobacteria bacterium | reverse complement strand
GACATTACTCTCTCACGTGTAGGTGGCACTGTTGCTTCTGGTGGCGTACCCGCCACATCCGGTACTGGTACGGATTATTTTCTTAGTTCACAACTGGTAGGCAATAATCTTTTAGTAAAACGCGACACGGGTGTTATTGGTATACGTTATTACAACACTAATCTATCAAATACCATATCATTTATTGCAAACTCAAGATTCCCTATTACACGAACATGGCGGATTAATCCGCGCCTTCAATATGACATCAGAAAACTAAGTGATGGACGCTCACAAAAAAAACTACGCGCCTTATTGAGAACAGATTATCGTTACCTAAATAAAGCTCGTTTTGACTTCGAGGTTGGTTATGATGAAACAACTGAAAAAATTAACGGGCAGTCACTCGGAAACAATAGCTTATTTTTTACACTTGGATACCGCTGGGATTTTTAAACCAGGAAATATTTCGTAAATTAGAAAACGTCAAAATGCCAACTTACGTGTGCATTCAAGAACAGGAATAACTCACTTATGATAATCGGTCAAAGTATTTACAAAAAAATTGTTTCAATGAAACACGGCATAAAATAACTATCACTGTGATGTGTTTGTTTTGAGCTTGTCATTCCAGCTAATACCCTGTGGAAATGACCGAGTCAAGTGATTTACTGTTTTCAAATCTATGACCATTTTGATTGAACTAGCACATAGGTTAACGGGATAGAAGTGATTGCATAGCTTATTAGTAAACTTTAAAGGTATTGATTTTATGAAGGCAGATATTGGATTAATTGGGCTGGCCGTAATGGGACAGAATTTGGTGATGAATATGAATGACCATGGTTATCGTGTTGCGGTGTATAACCGGACGACCAGTAAAGTCAATGATTTCCTCACAGGTAACGCTTTAAATTCACTGGTCATTGGAACACATTCACTAGAAGAACTGGTTGGCAGTTTAAGCAAACCCAGAAAGATTATGCTCATGGTCAAAGCCGGTGAGGTAGTTGATGCCATGATCAATCAACTGATACCATTACTCGAGCCTGGTGACATCTTAATAGATGGTGGCAATTCGCTTTTTACTGACACCAGTCGACGCACCGATGCACTAGGTGCTAAAGGTGTTCTGTATATCGGTTGTGGCGTGTCAGGTGGTGAGGAGGGTGCTCGTAATGGGCCTTCCATCATGCCCGGTGGTAACAAGCAAGCATGGCCTGCGATAAAAGGCATCTTTCAGGATATATCTGCCAAAGTGGATGAGCAACCCTGTTGTCAGTGGGTCGGTGAACAAGGTGCGGGCCACTATGTAAAGATGATACATAATGGTATCGAGTATGGCGATATGCAATTGATTTGTGAAGCCTATCAAGTCATGCGCAAGGGTTTGGGCATGACTTGTGATGAAATTCATGTCGTGTTTGAGGAATGGAATAAAGGTGTACTGGATTCGTATCTGGTCGAAATTACTTCTCATATCCTGACATTCAAGGATGATGATGGCGAACCCTTACTAGACAAGATACTGGATCAGGCTGGTCAGAAAGGTACCGGTAAATGGACTGGCATTAACGCCCTCGATTTAGGTATCCCTCTAACGCTCATTGCCGAGTCCGTATTTGCCCGTTGTCTGTCTTCGCGTAAAGATGAACGCGTGCTGGCGTCTGATAAATTGGCCACTACCCTGCCGACATGGCAAGGCGATAAACAGCAGGTCATTCAGGATTTACACGATGCCTTATATGCATCCAAAATTATTTCCTACACTCAGGGCTTTATGCTGATGCGTGAAGCAGCGAATGAGTATGGTTGGCAGCTGGATTTTGGCAATATCGCGCTGATGTGGCGAGGTGGCTGTATCATTCGTAGTCGTTTTCTTGCGGATATAAAACAGGCCTATGATCATGACAACAATTTGGTTAATTTGTTAATGGATAATTTTTTTGCCGATGCGTTGATGAAAGCTGATGCGGGTTGGCGGCACACGATTCAATTAGCCGTCCAACTTTGTATACCGATACCAACTTTTAGTGCTGGCCTCTCCTTTTATGATGGTTATCGTAGTGCTCAGCTGCCGGCGAATTTATTGCAGGCACAGCGAGATTATTTTGGCGCACACACTTATGAACGCGTGGATCGTCCACGCGGCGAGTATTTTCATACTGACTGGATTAGTAGTGGCGGCAAGGTCAGTTCAACTATCTACGATGTTTAGGTCGATTTGTCATGAGTAAAAAACAACCAGAACCTTGTACCTATGTCATTTTTGGTGCGACCGGCAATCTGTCAAAAGTAAAATTGATGCCTGCTCTGTACCACCTGGAAGAGGCAAAAAAACTTTCTGACGATACCCGAATTATGTTGGTCGGTCGTCGAGATTGGAATAATGAAACCTGTATAGCAAAAGTACGTAGCTGGATTGAAGCAACGGCCAGACAAGGTATTCAACCTGCCGTATTCGAACGCTTTACCAAAAAACTATCTTTTTTCAAAGGCGATCTAACCAATGTAGAAATGTATAGCCGGCTAAGCGAACAGCTTTCCATTTCGACCTGCACCAATGGCAATGCGGCCTTTTATATGTCCATTCGGCCTGCAGATTTTGGTCAAGTCGTACAAAAGCTCAGTGAGGCTGGCTTGTTGGAACAAACTGTGGGTTGGCGCAGGGTCATTGTCGAGAAACCCTTTGGTTATAATCTGGAAAGTGCCCAGGCCTTGCATCATCGTTTATCACGTTACCTACAGGAAGATCAGATCTATCGTATTGATCACTACCTCGGCAAAGGCACTGTACAGAATATGCTTGTGTTCCGGTTCTCTAATACCATGATGGAACCGCTGTGGAACAGAAACTATATTGACCACGTACAGATTACCCATTCAGAATCATTCGGCGTAGGAAGTCGAGCAGATTACTATGATGGTGCCGGTGCCATGCGTGACATGATTCAGTCACATTTATTACAGCTATTAACTTTAATTGCAATGGAACCGCCAGTGTCGATGGAAGCCGAAGATTTGCGCGATGAAAAAGTAAAGGTGCTCAAATCAGTAAGGCCCATTTCAAAAAATGCTGTACACGCGCATGCTTTTCGCGCGCAATATCAGGCAGGCAGTATCAACGGTGAGTCCGTTCCCGGTTATTTACAAGAAGACAAGGTGCCCGCCGAGAGTGTCACGGAAACCTTTGCGGCGTTGAAACTCTATATCGACAATTGGCGTTGGCGTGGAGTGCCCTTTTATCTGCGTACCGGCAAGCGCATGGCCAAAGGCCAATCGAGTGTATCCATTTGTTTTAAAGATCCGCCACAACAATTTTTCCGCGATAAACAGATCGTACGTATTAAACCTAACTGGATCGTAATGGGCATACAACCCACAGAGTGTTTACGTATGGAGATGACGGTGAAGGAACCAGGTCTGGAAATGCGCACACGTCAAACCAGCCTGGATGCGAGCTTCAGAATGGAAGGTGAGCAGGCTACTGATGCCTATGAGGATCTTTTACTCGATGTCATTGAAGGTGATCGTTCATTATTCTTACGTTATGACGAAGTGGAATGGCTATGGCGTGTTATCGACCCCGTATTGAAAGTATGGTCAACAGAACGAGACTATATTAAAGGTTACCCTGCGGGTAGTTGGGGACCTAGTGAAAGTCGCCACTTGTTTGAAAAAGAGCATCAGAAATGGCGCCATAGCTTGGATCCGGAATCTGATGATTTTTGAACATCTGCTATAGAAAATTAACGCTGTATCAGAATTTTCTATATGTCATTTATGTGTAAGCAGAACGTAAAACATTGGTGACATTATCAAATACAATCAACTTATAATTCCGGTTTCAGGCTAACTATATTTCCATACATAGACAATACTAATTAATATACTTTTGTCTCCAAACAAGCTTTATCAGCGGTTAATCACTCAAGTTTTTTGCTTTCAATATTCAGTCAGCGTTATACTTAAGTTTTTGTTAAGAGAGTAGTGTTTTGGTTGAAAGCAATATGACGTCAGAGACTGAGCAACAGGCACAGTTATTTGTTAATAGAAATGCTGAAATTCTTGAGATGATTGCTACCGGGCAATCGGCATCAAGTATTTATGATGCAATTGCCCTGATGTATGAAGCTCGGCACCCTGGTCTGCGGTGTTCATTGCTTGAGCTGAAAGGTAATTTACTTATGCACGGTGGTGCACCTAGTTTACCTAAAGAATATTGCGATGCTGTTAATGGTTTGAAAAATGGGCCTAATGTCGGTTCATGTGGAACGTCTACATATACCGGCAAAACTGTGCTTGTTGAAGATATTGCAACCGATCCAAAATGGGCCGATATTAAACATGTGGCCCTACCACATGGTATGCGCAGTTGTTGGTCTCAACCTATTAAAAGCAGTAATGGAAAAGTGCTGGGTGCGCTCGGTATGTATTACAATCATCCGGCGCTACCTAATAACGGTGAGCTTGCCGATTTAACTTCCGCAGCGAGACTTGCTGGTATCGTAATGGAGCGAGATCAGCGGGAGATTGAGTTACGTCAAAGCGATCAGCGTTTTCGTTCTCTGTTTGATAAGTCACCTGATCCCGCCTGGATAATCGATGAACATCATTTTGTTGAGTGTAATGCGGCGGCGGTTGTTATTCTTGGTTACGATAGTAAAGATGACCTTTTAAATACAGACCCATTGAACATTTCGCCAACGCATCAACCCGATGGTGAATTGTCATGCCACAAAGCTAAGGATATGATGAATGCAGCGATGGAAAAGGGTTTGCATCGTTTCGAATGGCTGCACTTGCGAAAAGATGGCAGTGTTTTTTTTGCTGAAGTAACGCTTTCACCCATATTATTACAGCAACGACCGGTAATGTATTGCACATGGCGCGACATAACTGCACGAAAAACTACTGAAGAAAATAATGCACGCTTACAAACTGAACTTCAGCAATCGCAAAAAATGGATTCTCTCGGACAATTTAGTGGTGGTATTGCGCATGATTTCAATAACCTTCTAAATGTCATCATTGGTTATACTGATCTTGCGCTTAAAAATCGTATCACCCAAAATGAATCAAAACTGATTGGCTATTTATCGAAAGTGAATAGTGCGGCAGAGCGCGCGGCTAATCTTGTTTCACAGTTACTTTTATTCAGTCGAATGGATCAGGTGAAACCTGTGCCAATGAAACTTGCGCCTAAGCTTAACGAAGATCTTGCAATGCTTCGTGCCACATTGCCTAGTACAATTAAGATAGATATTGAGGCTGAGGAAAACCTTCCTGCTGTTATGCTGGACCCTACACAGCTACAACAGTTGGTAATGAATCTCTGTATCAATGCCCGTGACGCTATGGATGGGCAGGGTGAAATCAGCATTCGACTTGCGTGGGCGAAAGACCTTGATATCAAATCAGCCGTCACACATAAACCGATTAAAGGCGACTGGATTGAGCTTGCGGTCAACGATACTGGTAGTGGCATTGCCCCCGAAATAGTTAAAGATATATTTACGCCGTTTTTTACCACCAAAGAAGTTGGCAAAGGCACAGGCATGGGGCTTGCTGTCGTTTTTGGCATTATGGAAAAAAACAGTGGCCATGTTCTGGTAGAGGCAGGAGCTTGCGGAGGAACCACCATACGGCTTTTATTTGCACCTGTCACCGAAGTGCCTCTTCAGGAAGAAATCGTAAATTCACAGACGGCTGTGTTGCCAGACGGGCAGGGTGAAAACATCCTGGTTGTTGACGATGAAAAAAGTATAGCCAGTCTATTGTGTGAACTATTAGTTGACTACGGTTATCAGCCGACAGTAGCGTTTGATGGTGCTGAAGCACTGGCACTGTTTCAGGAAAATCCCGATAAATTTCGCATGCTTATTACCGATCAAACCATGCCGAAGATAACCGGCACACAATTAATTACACAGTTGCGGGAAATTCAAAGAGGACTCCCTGTCATTCTTTGTACAGGTTTCAGCGATAAGATAAATGAAGAAGAAGCTAAACGTGAAAATATTAAGTTCTTCAATAAACCGGTGGATTATGACGAGTTAATTCAAGCTACAGCTCTAATGCTGAACCCTGGCTGAGCTAGGTTTTTTATTTTAGTTTTGAGATGTTTTAAATTTGTGTTTAATAGTCACTTAGTACGTGTTTTTAAATCAGCGATTTTCTAGTCGGTTATAATCGAGTAAACCGCTATCGACAGGTTCTATTGTGGTAAATAGTTTATGTACTTTGTCACTGTGTTGGCAAAAATTGTGATGGCTGCGGCGTATGCCGAAGTGAGTCATTATGTTTGCGTAATCGGCCTCACTGGTTATGTTGCCAATGCCGGTTACGAAATCATCTAAATCTTTGCTTTTTACATGCCAGAAAGCCGCAGGATAATCGCCGACCACACCACGCACTACAGTCAGGTAATCTTCATTGATAAGGCGTGTGCCTTGTTCAGAAAATAAACTGTTTATGTTGCTGTGTGCAAGGTTGCGTAATACTGTGTAGATATAAGTCTGACCATCAGGTTCTTCTATTGTCAGTAGAGCGACTTCGGGAAAATAATTTAAAAAGTAACCGTGTAGGTCCTCCAGGTTTTTTAGCAGTCGACGATGTTCACGTGGTACATTTCTGTTGAAAATATCATACTTTTTTTCCAGAACAGGGGATAGGTGAGCCTGCAACAATTGATACAGTTCCACCTGTGGTTCATCGGTACGTAGGTCGAGACCGGTCGTTATTTCGAAAAGAGACTCGCAGCGTTTTAAGTGTTGGCTCAAAGCGTCATTGGTTTCACGGTACCAGAACATTTGTGTTTTCGAGCGTTCTTCTTTAGGTAGCAGCGTGAGGAAACTAATCTCGCCTTCCTGTCTTAAAAAATCCATGTACAAGCGTGTGCTCAATTGATGGCCCAGGTTACCGAAGACATCAAACTCTGCAACCAGTAAGTAGTGAATGCGTTCTAACAAAGGATAGTTAACCAGCCATGATGTTTTCGGTGGTTGGCCAATAAGTCCGTGTACGACGGTTGCACTGTCGAAGTGACGAAACACAGTGAGTGCGGCATTTTTATTGTGACCATCGCCATGCCATATGTGATCCAGTGTCAGCGCCTGTCCGTCAGGTCGTTGATCTTGCATCTGCTGCATTTTTGCTTTCAAGTACGCAGTATTTTTTTCTGAATAGGCCGACCAGCTACCGAGCAGGCTAGCGTAGCCGCCTTCCGACCCTGGTAGTTTCAGGTTATGGCTTTGCTGCATAAGAAAACTGTCTAGCATGGGTGTGTTCTGATTTTCCGGGTTGACGAATACCACCCAGAAGTGATCCTGTATAGCGTTAAGTGCCACTTGCCCTCGACAGACGGGGCCTTTGATAAACCCCATGATGGTGTAACGTGCTTCTTCCAGCATAAAACGATAACGTGAGCGGACAGGGATGGCATCAAATGCAACAAAAGGGTTACTGGCGATGTCATTCATATAATTGGGCATATGCGTGACTTCATACGGCTCGTCGATGAATAATTTTTTTAACCATGCCATACGTTCAGGATTAAAAACATAAGGCAGATGGTTTTTTGTAACGACGGTTGCTGGGTCGAACCATAAACGGTAATACACACGACTAATACCCGGATCTTGAAAAGGCAAACGAGTTTTAATGTGTACGATAGGTTCGCCAGGTGGTGTACTTGAACGCACTATTTTGTAGTAGATGTCATCTTCGCGTTGATCAAAGTGTATGTGTGCTAAAAAAAGATGTTCGAAAATATAGCGTGAGGCAAGTTGCTGTTTTAGTGAGTTTCCGTTTAGAAAAGTTTCCCATCGTTCGATATCGTTTTGATGTGATTCCGGTTGCTTCTTGTCTGTCATTCTGGCGCCTTTGAGCAACCACTCGTTAATTACGGCCGATTCGTTATCATTTAATGCAGGTAACCCATAAGGCATACCGCTCGACGAAAAATCTCGGGCGAATGCAGGAAACGTTTCGATTGTTGGGCACTGCCTGGCGTAATTGAGTTCGAAGTTGAAATGACCCTCAGGTAAGATCTGATTATTTTCAGCAGGCAGTGGGTTTTGTTTTTTTAACGTTAGCATCTTATGTAAGACGCTTGCCTTTTGGTTTGCCTCTGCGATTTGGCCGCGTTCATTAAGTACAGGGAAAAAGTCAGACTTGCGCCATGCCTCTGTGTTTTCGGCATCGATAAACAATCGCGAGGGTTCTCTGGTGAAAACGCTTGCATCATAAACAAGTTCTTTGCTGGCACCTCGGTCGATACCTGCGGGCGAGGATAACTTTAACTGACAGGCCGCGTCATAACATGCGTGGCAGACAACACAGCGGTTATCCAGTACAGGTTTTACTTTATTTAAATAGGTGTTTTGTTCTGTCTCGCCGGCCGCTACACGGTATTGTACTTGTGCTTTACCGTAGAGCTTATCAAGCTCTGTCATCTGGTTGATACCAAACACAGCACAGCCGCTTAACAGGGTGATGAGTAATAGTTGCCAGCATTTTTTTATCATTTTTAATGAATGTTAATTTGTGTGTGAGATGGTTTCTTCTCGGGTATAGAGTTTTTTACTATTAAAAAATTCAGTATTTATTCTTGTTTTCGAGAGAGTAGTTAGTATGCGTATTGGCGCGATTGTTATTCATTATAAGTTTAAGATTGTGATATTACATTTAAAAGTTATAGTTGTGTGAGTTTATAAGATGGTTTTGAGGGGTACATGTAAAGGTTACGTGTCATCGAAAAATGATGTGTTTCATGTTGCTTTTTTATGTTGTTTTTATTTGGTCTACGAAATAAACCATGATGCGTTGTGATTAAATGTGAACTTACGTAATTAAAATTGACTCAATAGAAATACAAATAACGAGAAGGAAGAAAAATGCCTGATACCAGTTTTATCTTAAGCGTTGTTGAATATATGGCCTATCTGTTTATTTTTGTAGTGGGTTTAGCTCTGTTCGCTATTGTGGTGATTTATATAATTGACGTTAGTCAAACGAAACAGGCCATCCGTCATAACTACCCGGTCATTGGACGTTTTCGTTACTGGTTTGAAGAATTAGG
>JAESSQ010000145.1 GCA_016764035.1 Gammaproteobacteria bacterium | reverse complement strand
TTAAGTGCTCTGCTAATAGATACGAACCGTATGCCACGACTATACTCATCACGCCTTTTAGCAGAGCTTGCTCAATTTTCTTTTGCAAAAAACCAAACGTTAGCCCCACGAACAAACCGACCAATGCACCACCAACAAATATGGTAAGGAAACGTAAAACAACATCAAGCACAGGGTATGCATCACCTGAGGTAGTCACATCACCAGCCATTGCCATCGATAAAAACAAACCGAACAACACGATAGCCGTCGCATCATTAAACAAACTTTCGCCTTCGAGCAATACCGCTATGCGTTTAGGCGCATTGACCTTACGCAACTGATCGACCACGGACACCGGATCTGTCGCGGCTAAAATAGCGCCGGTTATCAATGCCGCTAGCCACGGAAAACCTGTTGCGTGACCAATACCATAAAACAGTAAGGCCGCTGCGATTACACAAGTTAGTAACATAGCGATAACCGCTAAAAATAAAATGACAATCAGATTATTATGTAACTGCTGCTTATCGATACTGTAAGCCGATTCAAAAACTAGAATCGGAATAAATACGTAAAAAATAATTGACTGGAAGTTATCAGCGCGGATGCCCGTATCCATGCCCAAAGAAACCATGATTTCGGATGCAATAAAACCGAGCAAAACAAGGATACTTGCCTGTGGCAGACGAGACCATTTTGCGACAGGTATCGCGAGCAAAGAAAGCCCAAGGATTAATACCAATGCCAGAATTATATGTTCAACAAGCATAATGCTGTGACTCGAACCTTTCTGATAAATTCACCTTGCTCATCCATCTACACCAATATCGCCATTAAAAACTGAACAAAAAGAAAAATGAGACCTGATAATATTGTTATTCACCATAACGGGGTAAATATTACCTATATCCGCCACTTTTTACTTATTGATGGTGACAAACACTTGCTATAATTGCACCTCAACTTTATTACCTCAATTATATCTACCATTATGTCCGTTCAAAGAAAAGCTGTTGCCCTTATATCCGGCGGCCTCGACTCCTTACTCGCTGCAAAACTTATGATCGACCAGGGTATCCACGTCGAAGGCATCAATTTTTACACGGGGTTTTGTGTAGAAGGCCACACCCATGCCATACGCAAAAAAGACAAAGCAAAACCGAAACGCAACAATGCCCTGTGGAGTGCAGAACAGCTCGGCATAAAATTACACATCATCGACATCATCGAAGAATACAAAGATGTGTTGATTAATCCGAAATACGGTTACGGCGCGAACATGAACCCCTGCCTGGATTGTAAGATTTTCATGGTCGGCAAAGCCAAGCAGTGGATGGACGAAAACGGCTTTGATTTTATAATTACCGGTGAAGTTATGGGGCAACGCCCGATGTCACAACGCAAAGATTTGCTGCCTGTCGTGGTACGTGAATCTGGCGCTGATGATCGCTTACTAAGACCGTTATGCGCACAGAACCTGGCAGCCACCTTGCCCGAGAAAGAAGGCTGGGTTAATCGCGACCAACTCAAAAATTTCAGTGGCCGTAACCGCAAACCACAGATGGCGTTAGCCAAAGAATTTGGTTTCGAGGACTACGCCACGCCAGCGGGTGGTTGCTGTTTCCTTACCGATAAAAACTATTCCTCCAAACTGGTCGATCTATGGCAGGCAAGAAATAAGAAAGACTACGAGTTAGACGACATCATGCTACTAAAAGTGGGCAGACACATAAGACCGCAGCCACACTATAAATTGATTGTAAGTCGAGAAGACGGCGAAAATAAATTTCTCAAAGGCTATAAGAAACAGTTTTCCACCATCGAAATAAAAAGTCATAACGGGCCACTGACACTTGTTGACGGCGAACTCAGTGACGACGACTTTCACCTGGCTGCGCGCATCGCTGCACGTTTCAGTCAGGGACGAGACGCTGAAAAAGTAACGGTTAAAGTAACTCGCAAAAACGGCGATGAACTTATGCTCGACATTCCACCCTTGCCGGTCTCAGAAATAAAACAGGAATGGTATGTATGAGCGAACATACCTTAGATGCGCGCAATACCCTGTGCCCGATGCCCGTCATCAAAACACAAAATAAAATCGCCGAACTAAGCGATGGTGATATTCTCGTTGTAACCTGCACTGATCCCGGCGCACTCAGCGACATCCCTGCGTGGTGTCGTATCAATGGTCACACACTAAAAAGCACTGACGAAAATGATGATGAAGTTATTATCACCATTCAGGTAAATGCTTAAATAATTTCGGACATTCACGCCTCTATCAGGATATTTCGTCACCTCGCTAGCAAGCCTAAGCTAACATTACTTTACCCGCTAACTATTTACGTTTTCGCCACATAAGAGACATAATGGGTATTAATACTAAAAGGCAAAAATTGGGCAAGAACAGACACTATAAGTTGACTACATTTAACCCACACATCCACTTAGACGTTATATTTGGTCGATAAGACGTGGTTTAGTCATGATAGCCTCCTGCTCCTTTTAAAACTCCGTTTTAGCCCACCAGCATAGAACTAAGTACTTGTATTTATTACAAACCAAGTTAATATATTGCCTAATAGGCATTTTATAAAAGTGCCTATTAGGCAGTCTAATTGTAGTTATGCTGATGAGACTCAATTAATAAATAATGACATCGAAAAATAATAAAGACGACATTCCCCACCTCCTAAAAATCGAACATTGGTATGTCGAGTTGCCAACTGGGAATTGGAATGGGCCTGAACCATTACCACTATTTCCTAGCTTCGAACAAACTAATGGTTCAGATGAGTCACTTCTAGCATTCAGAGAATTACATATTCAATACCACACTGATTCTGAACAACAACCAAAAATTGTGGAATGGGTAAATAACAATATTCCTAAAGATTTAAAATGGCTTTTCCATGGTTTGGATGTTAATTATGTTCAGTTTCAGAAAATATTTTTTGCACATCCTTCTGTTTATAGTATAGAGAAAAAGGAGGGCTCAGAATTTAGAGCCAATCACCCCGAGATTTTTAATGATGATTGGGAT
>JAESSQ010000144.1 GCA_016764035.1 Gammaproteobacteria bacterium | reverse complement strand
GGTCCAAATTATTTATCATGATTGGAACCGCTGAAGATCACCATTCTAATCCGATGAAAATTGCGCTGGCTGAATTTAAACGTAACGGCGGCAAGTTTATTGCGATCAATCCTGTTCGCAGTGGTTACGCTGGTATTGCTGATGAATGGGTACCCATAAAACCGGGCACGGATGGCGCTTTATTCTTGTCCATTATTAATGAAATAATCAAAAATGGCCTATATGACCGTGATTTTTTGATTAATTACACAAACTCTGCCGAACTGGTTAACATCGATGAAACCGCTGACGAGCACGGCTTATTTGTACGTTTCGATACGCCTGACGACGACAGTTGCTTTGATGCTCAAAATAAGTTGTGGTGGGACCGTAAATTAAATAAAGCCATAGCCATGCACACCGAAGACTCCGACCCTTACCTGTTAGGAGAATTTAAGCTGGATGACGGCACACCAGTAAAGACGGCATTCCAGTTGCTGGTCGATCGCGTCAAAGACTATACCCCTGAATGGGCCTCTGATATTACCGGAATTCCAGCACAAACCATCAAGCGCCTGGCCTACGAAATGGGCATTACAGCACGTGATGAAAAGATTGAGTTGCCTATCGCCTGGACAGATACCTGGGGTAAAGAGCATGACCATATAACCGGCAACCCGGTTTCTTTCCACGCTATGCGCGGTTTAGCCGCACATTCGAATGGTTTTCAAACCATCCGTGCCATGTCTATTTTGATGAGTATACTCGGCACTATCGATCGTCCCGGTGGTTTCCGTCACAAAGCACCGTTTCCCAGGCCGATTCCGCCATGTGCAAAAACCCCAACCAGTTGGGACGCGGTGCAACCCGATACACCTCTGGATGGCATGCCGCTTGGTTGGCCCGCCGAACCCGATGATTTATTTGTTGACAACGATGGCCAACCCATTCGTCTGGATAAGGCATTTTCATGGGAGCATCCACTTTCTGTACATGGCCTGATGCAAAACGCCATTACCAATGCCTGGCGCGGCGATCCGTATTCCATCGACACCATGATGATTTTCATGTCGAACATGGCGTGGAACTCAACCATGAATACGCAAGGCGTACGTGACATGCTCAATGATAAAGACGAGCAGGGCGAATACAAAATTCCTTTTCTTATTGTTTGTGATGCTTTTCAATCGGAGATGGTGGCTTTTGCCGATCTGGTTTTGCCCGATACCACCTACCTGGAGCGCCATGACGTCATGTCGATGCTAGATCGTCCTATTTCAGATTTCGATGGCCCGATTGATTCTGTGCGTATTCCTGTGGTTAAACCTACCGGCGAGTGCAAACCCTTTCAGGAAGTATTGATAGAACTAGGCAGTCGCTTAAAACTGCCGGTATTTATTAATGAGCAGGGTGAGCGTAAGTATCGTGACTACCCGGACTTTGTCATTAATTATGAAACCACACCAGGTTCAGGCATCGGTTTTCTTGCGGGTTGGCGCGGCAAAAGCGGCGAAAAATTTATGAAAGGTGAACCTAATCCGAATCAGTGGCAGATGTACGAAAAAAACAACTGCGTCTACCAGCACAAACTACCCAAATCTTACCGCTATATGCGTAACTGGAACCAGGGTTATCTGGAATGGGCTAAACGCCACAGCCTGACGCGCTACGCTGAACCTATCAACATACATATATACAGTGAAGTATTACAAAAATTTCGCTTGGCCGCGCAGGGCAAATCGAAAGGTAAACAACCGCCAGAACAACTGCGTACTCGAATTGACAAACACTTTGATCCTCTGCCCTTTTATTCCGACACCTTAGAAGCGCAGCAAACCGATCTACAAAAATACCCGTTAAATGCTATTACCCAACGACCGATGGCGATGTATCACTCCTGGGACTCACAAAATGCCTGGTTACGACAAATTCACACTCATAACTATTTACACGTCAACACAAAAACAGCGAAAGCGGCCGGTATAGCCGATGGCAAATGGATGTGGATCGAATCGATGCATGGCAAAGTGCGCTGCATGTGTCGCCACTCGGAAGCGGTTGAACCCGGTACCGTTTGGACCTGGAACGCCATAGGCAAAGCCCGTGGCACATGGGGTTTAAGCAATAACGCCAATGAGTCGCAACAAGGTTTTTTATTAAACCATTTAATCAGTGAAGAGCTTGCCGAAAGCGAAGCAGGGCATCACCTATCCAATTCTGACCCAATTACTGGGCAAGCAGGCTGGTATGACGTGCGGGTAAAAATTTATCCTGCTCAAGAAAGCGAAGATGAAGCGTCTTACCCACAATTTAAAACCAGCGATACAGAAATACCAGGCAGATTAAAAAGTAACAAATACTTGAACGGCCGATGGTTGAAATTTTTTGCCGGCAAAAAGGTGTAAAAACTATGACTCAATTAGCACTGGTTATTGATCTAAATGTTTGTGTGGGCTGCCACGCCTGCGTCACCAGCTGCAAGGAATGGAACACTTCGGGCACGGCCGGTTTTATGTCGGACTACAACCCCTACGATAAAGACCCAACCGGAACGTTTTTTAATCGCGTACAAACGTTTGAAATTGGCGAATTCCCTAACACGCAAACGGTGCATTTTCCAAAAAGTTGTTTGCATTGTGAAGATCCGCCGTGTGTTCCGGTTTGCCCAACAGGCGCCAGCTATAAACGCGAAGAGGACGGCATCGTGCTAGTCGATTATGACAAATGCATAGGTTGCAAATATTGCTCATGGGCCTGTCCTTATGGCGCACGTGAACTTGATGAAAACCAGAAAGTGATGAAAAAATGCACCCTATGTGTCGATCGAATCTACGATGAAACATTACCTGAAGCAGAACGCAAACCCGCCTGCGTATTGGCCTGTCCGACCAGTGCGCGTTTATTCGGTGATGTAAATGACCCCGATTCGATGGTTTCTGAACAAATACGTGATAACGGTGGTTATCAATTAATGCCAGAGTGGGGCACCAAACCTGCAAACCATTATTTGCCACGCCGTAAAACCAATATAACCATTCATCACGACGAACTTACCCGTGTAGATAATCCGCTCAACAAAGAGCGACAATTACCGATGCCTGGCGAAGATGAACAAACATTAGATGACACTACAAGCTGGTAGTTTTTGAGGCTATATTATGAACCCTGCGTTTTCTGTAATTTTTCTAACCACATTAATTGGTGTCGGTCAGGGCTTGTTCTTAGCTTTATATACCGGGCAATTGTATTCTGTCGTCAATGTTTTTTCACCTCGGCATTCATCTGAATTTTATGGCTATGGTAGCTTACTGGCTCTGGCTTTTTTAAGCGCAGGATTAATCGCTTCTTTTTTTCACCTCGGCCACCCCGAGCGCGCGTGGCGCTCAGCCAGTCAGTGGAAAACGTCCTGGTTATCACGCGAGGTTATCGTGCTACCTGCATTTATGGGCACCACTTTTGTCTACGCAATGATTCAACTCAATGGATGGAACCCTATACTGTTTACACTGAGTGATAATTTTATCGTCGATTTATCTTTGTTGGTCGGCGCAATTAATATGCTTTTAGCTTTTTTATTATTTCTTTGCACAGCCATGATTTACGCCTGTATCAAATTTTTACAGGAATGGGCATCGTCACTTACGGTAATAAACTATACCTTGCTGGGCATGGCGTCAGGTTTTACTTTTTGTACCGCCTTTGCGGCCTACCTGTCATCAGATGCTATCTTCATATATGGTGGCTGGGCCATCACATTAACCGTATTTGCTTGTATCACTCGCGTAACCTCGTTGATAAGAAACACTAAAATTAAATACAAATCGAATCTGAGCACGGCCATTGGAATACGGCATAGCAAAATAAAACAGATAGCACAGGGATCGATGGGTGGCTCATTTAATACCCGAGAATACTTTCACCAGGCAAAGCCAATTATATTTAAAAGTATTAAATGGGTGTTTTTACTGCTGGTATTTATTTTGCCAACGGCTTTACTTTTAAGCGCATTGACGACGAATAGTTTTGCACTCTGCATGCTTGCATTTATTACGCAGTATTTGGGTTTACTCGCCGAACGCTGGTTCTTTTTTGCACAGGCAAACCACCCTCAAAACCTGTATTACCAAACGATTTAAAGCGTTATACCACAGCGACACAGCGTGCACGGCGATATAATAACAAGGTATCGCGTAGACGCGATAAATAGAAATGTTTTCTCTGAGGCCTCTGAGTCTCCGTGGTTCAATTTCCTACGTTAGCCTCGAGAATTTATATAATCAGCTTAATCAAGCCAGTAGTCCACTTCTTGTAATTTTAAAAATTGCTCGGCCTTATCACCGTTCAACATCGCTAATGTGGACATCATTCCAGCTTCAAGACAGGTAGGCGCTGCAATACTCACTGTATGGGGCGCACCAGGTACTGGCCAGCCTGTTTTCGGGTTAAGTACGTGACTATAGCGCACGCCATCTTTAAGTAAAAATCGATTAGCATCGCCACTGGTAGCTATTGCGCCACAGCCTAATTGAAACAGAGAAACAGCTTCGTCTTTCCCTGTTATCAACCGTCCTACCGACCAGTATGCTTTATTATGTCGCCAACAGGTTGTAGCTAAGTCGCCACCAAAATTGACCAGTACACTCTCATCGGTTAATTCACGCGCTATTTGCACACAGCGGTCTACGGCATATTCTTTACCGACACCACCCAGGTCAATTTCCATACCTGGTTGCATGGTTAGTTGCTGATTATGCCATTGCACCATGTGCCAGCCTACGTTTTGTAGCACTTTTTCTATAGCTGAAGATTCTGGAACATTATCGCTGCCATCAAACTTCCAGACTTCACGCAATACACCTGATGTAATATCAAACAAGCCCTCACTCATAGTGTATAGCTCATCCGAAAAATTGATCAGCCTCGCCGTTTCATCATCGACAGAAACAACATTGCCTGCAGCGTTATTAATTTTAAAAATTATATTGTCATCAACATAACGACTAAATTTTTGCTCGATGCGCATCGCTTCGTCTGCAACCGCGTGTAAGATTTTCGTGGCAAGCTTTTTTGACGACACTTCCATCAGGACTTCACAAGGGCTTGCCATGGCAGTAAAACTACCGCGCCAGCATTCTTCTTCTTTAATTAGCTGTAAATCTTTCATTAACGAAGCACCTTAAATGGATGCTAGAACACTTCATGTTCCTGTATATTTATGTGTAGTTACGTTATTTGATAATTCGTCACAAAAATACATTTTATTCAAAAACCACGGTGCGATTTTCATAGACCAGTAAATCATTATGCACATGATGTCGAACAGCACGAGCCAGTACGATCTTTTCTAAGTCACGACCGATACGCACCATATCTTCGACCGAGTCTTTATGGCTAATGTGTACCACGTCCTGCTCAATAATAGGGCCAGCATCTAGCTCGGCTGTCACATAATGGCTGGTTGCGCCTATTATTTTAACGCCACGTTCAAAAGCACTATGATAGGGGCGGCCACCAGGAAAGGCGGGCAGAAAAGAATGATGAATGTTGATTATGCGCTGAGGATAATCGTTAACAAAGTCGTCACTCAATACCTGCATATAACGCGCTAAAACTACAAAATCGATATTATGTTGTTGTAACAAAACCTTCTGTTTTTCTTCCTGCTGTGTTTTATTGTCTTGGTTTATCGAAATACAGTGAAAGGCTATACCCAAACGTTCGGCGGCATGTTGTAAATCGGTATGATTACTGATGATAATGGGTATTTCGACGTCTAACTCACCACATTCATAACGCGCGAGTAAATCATAAAAGCAGTGCGACATTTTCGAAACGAATAATGCCATACGTAATTTTGACTGTGAAAAATGTAGTTGTGCCGCCATTTCATAGCGCGAGCCCACCAAAGTATGAAAATATTCTTCAATTTTATCGCGTTGAATAGCAAAGCCTTGCAGGTCCCATTCGATACGCATAAAAAACACGCCACGCTCACTATCAACATGTTGGTCAAGGTATAAAATATTACCTCCGTTATTATGGATAAAATCGGTAATCGCAACCACGATACCGGGCTTATCAAGGCAGTAAATTAATAAAACGGCGGAATTTTTTGTCAAATCTGTCATTATCTCGTTAATTATATTGTTATAGAGAACTTTACTTACGTTCTCATATCTAGCTTATGAACATTAAGGATGTAATAGCTAACCAATGATAGTCAATACCACCATTATTTTTATCAAAAAAGTATTTTTATATGTTGTTCTGGCTTATTTTGTATTAGTCATTTTCGGGTTGACCTACAGTGACAAGCTGATATTTTTACCCCAGGCCATCAGCTACCAATACAGTGATGACCTTGTCACCATAGCATCTAAAAATGCAGATGATGGTAGCGAACACGCTATTGTTGCCCGTTTACTTATTAACCCTACTGCAAAATATACCGTTTTATATAGTCATGGCAATGCGGTTGATATTGGCGGCTTATCCAATGTTCAACAAAAGTTTTTTAAGCACGGCTATTCTGTCATTATTTACGATTACAGTGGTTATGGGTTAAGTAAAGGCAGCCCTTCTGAGCAGCAGGTATATAACGATGTGCAAGCGGTTTACGATTATCTAATCAACATCAAAAAGCTAGTACCCGAACAAATTATTTCTTATGGGCATTCGCTGGGCGCGGCAATAGCTACTGATCTGGCTTACACCCGACCGGTTGCGGCCCTGGTATTAGAAAACCCTTTTGTGACTGCGTTCAGAGTTAAAACCGTATATAAACTCGTTCCCTTTGATAAGTTTGCCAGCATCGATAAAATCGGTCAGGTCAATACACCCGTATTTATTACCCATAGTCGAGATGATAACGTTATTCCTTTTTGGCATGGTGAAGCATTGTTTGAAAAAGCTCTTAACCCCAAACAATACCTGTGGCTAGATAAAGCAGGGCATACAGACATAACGCATACGGAAATATTTTGGCCTGCGTTAAAAACTTTTATTTCTACCCTTTCACCAGATAAACAAATGGCAAGCCAATAAAAAAGCCCCATTGTAGGGGCTTTTTTATCATTTAAAAATAATAGAGCGCTTATTAAGCTTGTCTCTTTTTATTGGCAAAACCAAAACTAACTAAACCTAAAGCAAGCAATGCCAATGTTGTTGGTTCTGGAACTGCACGATCTACTGATACAGACAATTGATTATAGTATTGATTTCCACCGCCAACGTAATCTCTAACAATTTTTACATCGTCTCTAGCAAAAAAACCTTGTGAATAACCATTTTTAATATCAGACATTGTCGTTGGATAGCCAGCAATAGATTGTATAGCAAACATATCCACAGATGAATCAAACCCCAGGTATCTATGAACCGTGTCATTACCTGAATTGATAAAAGCTAAATCATAAACTGAGCTAGTTGGACCCGAGAATGTAAGGCTGAATGAATCCAGATCAGAATAACCAATGACTCCACCATCTAGACTAGAGTCGTAGGTAAAAGAACCGATAGCAATAGCATCAAAAGAGAAGTCTACCGTTACAGGCGTTGCATATACACTAAAGCTAGATGCCAGTAGTACTATACTTGTTAATAAGTTTTTCATGTTTTAACTCCTTGTTAAATAAGTTTTAAAGTTACTGTATCCAATGCATGGTTTATGCCAATAAAATAATTATGATATAAAACAAGGAGCTATTGATTAATCATTGTCCATAAAATTTAATATGTGTAAATTAATTCGACAAACATTTAACTAATATATTTTCATTTTTACTAAAACAACACTGACACTCTCATAAATATTTAATAAAAACAATAAGTTATATTGATATTTTTTCCAATAACCTATGTGTAAAATTTTTAAACTCACTTTCCAATACAAAAATCAGAAAATATTCGGCCTAACAAATCATCACTACTAAACTCACCAGTAATCGAAGCCAGTACGTCCTGTGCCAGTCGCAATTCTTCGGCCAGCAATTCACCTGCTTTTAATTGATGTAAATTTATATCGGCTGTTATCAGATGGCGTTCTGCTGCGTCAATTGCGTCAAGGTGACGACGACGAGCGATAAACTGGCCTTCTTTGCTCTGTTGATAACCCATGCATTGTTTCAGGTGTTGTTTTAACAGATCGATTCCTTGACCATTTTTTGCTGAAAGATAAATAACCGCATTTTCTTCAGTCGCAGGTTCGAAAATATCTACCATTTCTGCTGACCGGTTTTGCTTGTCTATTTTATTAAACACGGTGGTTACGCCGATATGCGAAGGCATATCCTGTAAAACCACCCGATGATCAGAGTCATGACCGTCTTCGATATCAATAACAAATAATACGCGAT
>JAESSQ010000143.1 GCA_016764035.1 Gammaproteobacteria bacterium | reverse complement strand
CATATGGGAAATTTTTATCCCAGCTTTATGCGAAGACGAAGTCTACAAATTTGAAATACGCGCCGAAAATGGTGACGTGTTTGAGAAGATTGATCCCTATGCACAGCAGATGGAACTACGCCCAAAAACCGCCTGCGTCGTACATAACCCTAAAGAATATAAATGGCAAGATGCCAAGTGGATGAAACAACGCCCAGCAACACAGGCACTGGATCAACCGATGAGCATTTACGAGGTTCAACTTGGCTCATGGCGCCTTGCTGGCATGAGTGATGAAGGCGCACCTGAGTTTCTAACTTACAGTGAAATGGCTCATCAGTTGGTGGAATATTGCACCTGGATGGGTTACACCCATATCGAATTAATGCCGATAACTGAATACCCGTTTGATGGTTCCTGGGGTTACCAGACCGTGGGTTACTTCGCACCGACAAGTCGTTTCGGCACACCCGACGATTTTCGTTATTTCGTCGACTACTGCCACCAAAATGGCATCGGTGTATTTCTCGACTGGGTACCCGCGCATTTCCCGAAAGATGCTCACGCACTCGCACGTTTTGATGGCACCCCATTGTTCGAACACGAAGACCCTCGCCTTGGTGAGCACAAAGACTGGGGCACTTACATCTTCAATTTTGGACGCAACGAAGTCCGCAATTTCCTGATTGCCTCTGCTCTATTCTGGCTAGACGAATTCCACATCGACGGCTTGCGCGTAGATGCAGTAGCCTCCATGCTGTACCTGGACTACTCGCGCGAAGAAGGTGAATGGGCACCCAATAAATACGGCGGCCGTGAGAACCTCGAAGCTGTCGAATTTTTAAAACAGTTCAATACGCTAGTACATGAACGCCACCCTGGCGCTGTCACCATGGCGGAAGAATCTACCTCCTGGCCGATGGTAAGCCGCCCGATTTATCTCGGCGGTTTAGGCTTTACCATGAAATGGAACATGGGCTGGATGAATGACACCCTGAAATATTTTGAGAACGAACCTGTTCACCGCAGCTTTCACCAAGGCGAACTCACCTTCTCCATGGTATACGCTCATACGGAAAACTTTATCCTGCCCTTCTCACATGACGAAGTTGTGCACGGCAAAGGCTCCATGACCACCAAGATGCCGGGCGATGACTGGCAAAAATTTGCCAACTTGCGACTGCTATACGGGTACATGTATACCCACCCAGGCAAAAAACTTCAATTCATGGGTATCGAGTTCGGTCAATGGCCAGAATGGAATCACAATAAATCACTGTCATGGGATCAGGCGAACTTTATGCCACATCGCGGTCTGCAACTAATGATGCGCGACATGAACCACCTGTACCGCGAGGTGCCTGCACTGTATGAAATCGACTTTGACGAAGCAGGCTTCGAATGGATTGACTGTGATGACGCCGAAAATTCTATCATCAGTTATTTACGCCGTGACCTGCATGGCGGCTATGTCCTTGTGATATTAAACCTCACACCTATAGTCAGAGAAGATTATCGTCTGGGCGTACCTGAGCAAGGTATTTACAACGAGATAATGAACACGGATGCGGAAACGTATGGCGGCGGCAATGTTATTAACCCGAACGCTATAAACAGTGAAGCCAAACCATGGATGAACCACGGAAACTCCATAGAGCTAACGCTACCGCCGCTTGGTTGTGTGATTCTGCGCAAAGACAAATAACAAGTTAACACTATTTCAACGCCATTTCCTGTCGCACATGCTGCTGACAGGAAATGGTTAAAATTGACAAAAACCTTCTCTTTGGATAGGATTCGCGCCACTTAATGGCCGTTGAAAAACGCCAACCGATTTTATCTGTACGATCGTTATCAATATTCTTTACGATCACCCACATATTCAACAAACAATACAAAAAAAGCTATGACTAAACACGTTACAAAAAAACACGAGATACAGAACACACCTGACTTAAGCACATCAAGCGAAGGCATCGTAAAAGGTATTCAACGCCATTACGGAAGGACACTTGGCGTTTACCACCCAACCGCTTCAAATCATTACAAGTATAAAGCGCTTGCCTATACCATTCGTGATTTTTTAATGAAAGACTGGCATTCCTCAAGAAAAACAGAGCATGAAAATACCGGTAAACGCGCTTATTATCTGTCTTTAGAATTTCTCATGGGACGCGCACTAGGTAATGCCGTTCTTAACCTCGGTTTTGACGAACGCACAAAAGAAGCATTGCATGAACTGGGACTTGACGTCGAAGAATTAATGGACGAAGAACACGATGCTGGCCTGGGCAATGGTGGCCTTGGTCGCCTCGCCGCCTGTTTTATAGACAGTTGTGCCACCCTAAGGTTACCGGTAACCGGCTACGGTATTCGTTATGAATACGGCATGTTCCGTCAACGCATCGAAAACGGTCATCAACAGGAAGAACCCGACCATTGGTTGAGTGATGGCAATGTCTGGGAACTTGAACGCCCCGAATACAAACAACGTATTCACTTTGGCGGCCGCGTTGAAAAATACCATGATGAAAAAGGTGTGACCCGCCGCCGCTGGGTAGGCACAAACGACGTACTCGCTGTGCCTTATGATGTTCCTATACCTGGCTTTAAAAATCACCACGTGAACACCTTGCGCTTATGGAGTGCAACTGCAACCAATGAGTTCGACCTGGGCGAGTTTAATGCCGGCAGTTACCCGGAATCTGTTGCTGCTAAAAATGATGCTGAAAAAATATCAATGGTGTTATACCCCAATGATGCTAGCGAAAATGGCAAGGAGCTAAGGTTGCGTCAGCAATATTTTCTTGCCTCAGCTAGCATCAAAGATGTACTACGTCAGTGGGTCAGAAAATACGGCACCGATTTTAGTCAGTTCGCAGAAAAGAACGTATTTCAACTAAATGATACTCACCCAACTGTCTCAGTGGCTGAGCTAATGCGCATACTGATGGACGATTACGATATGGTATGGGATGACGCCTGGGCCATTACTACAAAAACTCTGACCTACACCAACCATACACTATTACCAGAAGCGTTAGAGCGCTGGCCTGTACACCTGTTTGGTCGCTTATTACCACGACTACTGGAAATAATTTATAAGATAAACGAAAAATTTCTGCTCGTCGTGGCGAAAAAATGGCCTGGCGATATGGACAAGCTACGCCAGATGTCGATTATTGAAGAAGGTGATATGCAGCAAGTACGCATGGCTTATCTGGCCATTGTCGGCAGCTTTTCTGTTAACGGCGTAGCGCAATTACACTCAGACCTTTTAGTCGAAGGTTTGTTTGCCGATTTTTATGCACTGTGGCCTGATAAGTTTAACAACAAAACCAATGGCGTTACGCAACGTCGATGGATGGCACAATGTAACAAACCAATGTCTGCACTAATCAGTGAGACAATCGGCGATAGCTGGGTTACACAACTGGAAGATTTACGTGGACTGGCACCATATATTGACGACGCTGCCTTCCGAAAAAAATGGGCCGCTTGCAAAACCCTAAACAAACAACGTTTAGCAAAAGTAGTCGAACAAGAATGTGGTGTTATTTTCCCAACCAACGCAATGTTCGACATACAAGTTAAACGTATTCATGAATACAAACGTCAGCTACTGAATATACTTCACGTCATTCACCTGTATGATCGAATCAAACGTGGCGACACCAAAAACTGGACACCGCGCTGCGTCTTAATCGGCGGCAAAGCGGCGCCTGGTTATTACATGGCAAAACTGATTATCAAGTTGACCAACAGTGTGGCCGATATTGTTAACAACGACCCGGATGTTGGAGATAAACTAAAACTGGTATTTTTCCCGAACTACCGCGTTTCTGCTATGGAGATAATCTGCCCTGCAGCTGATTTGTCAGAACAAATTTCTACCGCTGGTAAAGAAGCTTCCGGCACAGGCAACATGAAATTCATGATGAATGGCGCGCTGACCATCGGCACGCTAGATGGCGCGAACATCGAGATTCGTGAAGAAGTCGGCGAAGAAAACTTCTTCCTGTTTGGTTTAGATGCAGCGCAAGTTGAAGCAGCACGTGGCAACTATGACCCTAATGCTATTATTGCCGCTGATAAAAATTTCACACGTGTAATGGATTTGCTAGAGAACGGTCACTTTAATCACGATGAACGTGATTTATTTAGAGACATCATCGGCGCGATTCGCGGCAGTGACGACCCATGGCTGGTCGCAGCGGATTTCACATCATTTGTTGAGGCACAGGAGCTTGCCGCAAAAGCCTACCAGGATGAAGAAAAGTGGCAACGTATGAGTATTCTTAATACGGCATACAGCGGCAAGTTTTCTACCGATAGAACCATGCAGGATTACAACAGAGAAATCTGGAAGCTGGAACCCATCGATATCAAGTAACTGGTTTCAAATAGCTAACACCAAAAAAACCGCCTGACGTTTAGTAACATCAGGCGGTTTTTTTGCACTTAAATAACGCGGCATGAATAATGCTGCTTTAAGCCATACGTCTTAAGCTTTTTTGCTAAAAACAGTTTTCACATTAACCGTCACTTTTTCCCAGAACTCATTGAATAAAGCATTGCATATAGAAACATTACGTTTTATTGAGGACTTTGCTGTCATCGTAAAACAGTCCTGACTCCAACAACAATCGACCTGATTACATTCGTTATTGTAAGCGGTTGCAAAACAATCCCAATTATTCTCACTACGCTGAATTGCACGCACAAGGTCCTGTTTATTCATATGCTCATAATCAACACCTTGCTGCACTGCGATATTGCGAATTTTTGTCATGTTCATGCACTTACTTCCTCTAAATATAATAAGACTCGCCCTGAATGGCTACGGCGAAAAGCCGCGTATACTAAAGGATACTCTGTCGACTTTCAACACATATCCAAGCTAAAACTAAAACATCAACGATACGCGCAAGCATTTATTCATCTTCAGGCATAGACGCTTCTTCTACCAACCAACGAGCATCAGTAATCAATGTCGCTGGTAATGGCGCACCGTTAATCATCTGCGCCATAGCATCACGCTTACCTGAGCCGGAAACAATAAACCATTTTTCACGTGCAGCATTAATGTAATGCTTACCCATCGAGATACGTTCCGATGGTGGCTTGGGCGAATCAAACACAGGTACAGCCGTTCGTTTATCCTGTAATGCAGGGTTATTCGGAAACAAACTTGCGGTATGACCGTCTTCACCCAAGCCTAGCAAAACCAGATCAAGTTGCGGTGCTTGCGCTAACAATGTCGTGTATTGTTGCGCACCTTTATCGGGGCCAAGTTCTGCAGGCATAGAATGAACCTGATGACCAGGTATTGAAACCTGATTCAACCAGACAGTTTTTGCCATAAAATCATTGCGCTCTGCATCATCCACAGCAAGGCAACGTTCATCACCAAAATAAATATGCAGCTTGTCCCATGGCAGGTTTTCGTTGGCCAACAATGCATAACATCGTTTTGGTGTGGTACCGCCTGCCAGCGCTAGATGAAATACGCCACGTGCTTTAATTGCCAACGCGCAAGCCTCTTTAATACCTTCGACCACGGTTCTAGCGAGTATTTCTGCATCAGCGAATAATTCAAGATTCGATTTTATTATCATGCGCTTAGACATCACGTTCTTTCGTTGACAACGTCCGCCAGCCACCTTCGCAATCGCTCATCAGGTCATCCATACCCGGCACGTCAAAACTGCCTGCTGGGTAAGTAGAAATGTCTTCTTTTTTCGACCATGCCGTCATAATCGGCGCCACAATCTGCCATGACTCTTCCACTTCGTCTGCACGTGAAAACAGGCCTGCTTCACCTAGCAGCACATCATGAAACAGTGTTTCGTAAGCATCCGGCATACCTGAACCCACCATGCCATAATTAGCATCAAGGTTGACGCCACGTAAATCGGTGGAAAGGCCAGGTTGTTTTGCTGTCATCGACAGCAACATACCTTCATCGGGTTGCAGACGAAAAATCAATTCATTGTTGCGCACATTGCCTTCATTTAAATCAAACAATGTTTGTGGTGGCGCTTTAAAACGGATACAAATTTCTGAAACACGTTCCGGCAAAGCCTTACCTGTGCGCAGTAAAAATGGCACATCCTGCCAGCGCCAATTATCAATATAAAACTTTACGGCGGCGAACGTTTCCGTGGTCGAATCAAAAGCCACGCCTTCTTCATCGCGGTAAGCAGGTAGGTCTACACCATCGGCCTTACCTTCGGAATACTGTGCACGCACAGCAATATCATCCACCTTATCCGCATCAATTCGACGTACGGCACGTAATACTTTTAATTTTTCATCACGCACATCATTTGCACCCAGTGAAAGCGGCGCTTCCATGGCGACCAGCGCCATTACCTGAAGCAGGTGACTTTGAATCATATCTTTAAGTGCGCCTGAAGTTTCGTAATAGCCCGCACGGTAACCAATACCAAGCGATTCGGACACTGAAATTTGCACATGATCAATATAATTACGATTCCATAGAGGCTCTAACACTGAATTGGCAAAACGAAAAACCATGAGGTTCTGCACAGACTCTTTACCCAGGTAATGATCTATTCGATAGATCTGAGACTCATTAAAGTAGCACTGCAAGGTTTGATTAAGTTCCTGCGCACTGGTTAAATCCATACCAAAGGGTTTTTCTACAACGATACGACGAAAGCCTTCTGACTCATCAGCCAGACCTGCCTGTTTTAAGTTTTTGGCAACACACTCATACCACTCGGGAGGAATGGCTAAATAAAACAATGCATTTTTCTTACCGTCCATCTCGCGCAAGGTTGCTGCAAGCTGCTTATACATATCCGGATCTGTCAGGTCACCGGTTACCAATTCCAGCTTGGCAGCAATACGCTGCCATGAACGCGGGTTGAGGATGGCGTCTGGAAAGTAGTGCAACAATTGATCGTGCACATAACTTACCCATTTCGACTTTGTCCATTTTTTATCGCGCACAGCGGCAATAATACGTGAATGTGGCCCGAGTAAATTCCAACGATGCATATGCGCCAAAGCGGGCAATAATTTTCGTTTAGTCAGGTCACCTGTGGCACCAAATATTACTATGTTGGCTGGCTCGGCCTGCTCACTACCAATGATAGAAGCAAATTTTCCTTCGTATGTTTTTTTCTCTGACATTAGACGTCTTCCTTGTTTTTATCGCTATCACTTTCCGCAGGCTTAATGGCATGACCACCAAAACCAGCACGTTGTGCATTGACGATTTTGCCAGCAAAGGCATCTTTCTGACGACTACGAAAACGCATCTGCAATGCCAGTGTTAACACCGGTGTTGGCACACCCAGGTCGATAGATTCTTTCACCGTCCAACGACCTTCACCGGAATCGTCCATCCAGTCCGACAAGGTAGAAAGATCGGCATTTTGTTCTAAGGCGTCACCGGTTAAATCGAGCAACCAGGAGCTAACCACCGAGCCATGCTGCCAGACACGTGAAATCTGATGCAAATCAAGATTGAATTCTTCTTTTGCCTGCATCATTTCGTAACCTTCAGCAAAGGCCTGCATCATGCCGTATTCGATACCGTTATGTACCATTTTGACAAAATGACCTGAACCAACGGGGCCCATACGACCCCAGCCTTTGCCGTCATTTGATGCTAGTGTCGTCAACGCAGGGGCAATCAAATCGATCGCTGCTTGCTCACCACCAATCATCAACGAATAACCGTTGGCTAAACCCCAAACGCCTCCAGAGGTTCCACAGTCTGCAAACAACACACCTTTATCGTCAAGCTCGATTCCACGACGCTGCCCGTCTTTGTAATTAGAGTTGCCGCCATCAATAATAAGGTCACCAGCATCAACACCAGCTTGCAGAAGTGAGGTTATCGTGGCATCTACATACTGATGCGGAACCATCACCCAAATTACGCGCGGCGTTTCCAGCTTGGCGATAACATCCGCCAGGTCCGATGCCGCTGTTACTGAACTAAATTCGTCAGCCAGGGCTTTGCCGGGAGCTGCATCAACATCATAGGCGACAACATCGTGTTCACCCTGTGCCAACCTCTTTACCATGTTACCGCCCATCCGGCCCAAACCAATCATTGCTAATTTCATAAAATGTTCTCCTTAAGAACACAGCTGTAAGGAAGTTCTACACCCTACATAAAATAGTTAAAACAAAAAAACCCAGGTCATTTCCCCGTTAAGCGAACATAATCTCGCAACACAGGTGAACAACGAAGGCTGGCGCGCATTCTATATTATATCTACAACGGGATACAGCAACGATGGCGTGTAACTAAAAGAATTTTTTCTAGTCGCCAATCAAAAATGAAGCGCTCTCAATAATGCCTGCAATCAGCAGGTTTACATTACTTATTGTTTAACGCGAGCTATTGCAGCTGCACCAAAAATACCGGCATTGTCATCTAGTATCGAACGATGTACTTTTATTTTTCCTTTCAGTGGCGGTATTAATTCAGCGTCGAGCGAGGTCATTATTGCGGGGTACAATAATAGCCAGGCTCCCGTCAATCCACCACTGATGGTTACCGTTTTAATATCAAGTAATTTGATGCTCTGGGCGATAGCGATACCGAGATAATGCCCTGCACTCTCGATTATATTTATGGCATCGCGCTGGTTGTGATGGGCACGCTCATATATCTGCCTGGTATCAAGCTGGGCTCCCGTAACTTCTGCATAGCGTGCGGAAATGGCTGTCGCTGATGCATACGCCTCGACACAACCACTGCCACCACAGCCGCAAACACGTGCAGCATTGTCGTATGCCACGCGAAGGTGACCTAGTTCCATCGCCATACCACCTTCACCTGTATAGGGTACGTCATCTAATATCAGACCACCACCAACACCGGTTCCCAGGGTAACGTGCAATAGATTTCTCACACCTTTGCCGGCGCCATATGTCTGTTCGCCAATGGCAGCACACAACGCATCATTTTGAATATGCACAGCTACGTTCAGCTCATGACTAAGTTTTTCAGCCAATGCCACATGGTGTAAATTTGGTAAATTAGGCGAAGCCACTAACACACCTGTATCACCAATAAAAAAACCTGGAAAACCTATACCGACAGCTTTTATATCAGGCTTATCATTTAATATGCCCGAAAAAAATGTAGCCAGTCGTTCAATCAAGGCATCTTCAGTTAGCTTTCTATCACCTAGGTCTATTTGTGAACGCAATTGCTGTTGCAACTCGCCCTGTTCAGTTACCACTGTTGCTCGAATATTTGTGCCACCTATATCTGCAGCAAGAACGTGATTCATTACGACAACAAACTCTCGTACAACTGCGAATACTCTTTAGCTGAAGCGTCCCATGATGAATCACGTTTTAACGCATGCGTGCGAATATGAGACCACACGCTCGGCTTATGAAATAACTCAACGGCCTGCTCGACGGCCAGATCAAAAGCTGCAGCTGTCGCTTCTGTAAAGTGAATACCTGTCGCTTCCGTTTTAGAATCGTTGTAATCCGTAACGGTATCGCGTAATCCACCTGTGGCACGCACAACAGGAACAGTACCGTATCGCATAGCCATTAATTGACCAAGACCGCAGGGCTCAAATCGTGACGGCATAAGAAAAATATCTCCGCCTGCGTAGATTTTTCTAGCAAGCCCTTCATTGAATCCCTTATAAAAAAACAACTGCTTCGGATGTTTTAGAACCAGCTGCTGAAGTTGTTCTTCGTCTTTTGCATCACCAGAACCAAGCACCACTAATTGATAGCCGCGCTTCATCCATGCTTCGATGTTGGCGATTAATAAATCGATGCCTTTTTGCTCAGCCAATCGGGAAATAATTGTCAACATAGGTATTTTGGCTGACACCTCGAAACCGCATCGTTCTTGTAAGTCTTTTTTGCATTGTTTTTTTCCGGCTATTTTTCCAGGGCCATAATTTTCTACAATATTACTGTCAGTAAGTGGATCCCAGTCATCGATATCGAGACCGTTCACTATGCCACTGAGTTTAGCGGCATGGTTACCAAGAAAGCCTTCCAGAGCACTGCCATATTCAGGCGTCAGTATCTCTTGTGCATAGGAAGGACTAACTGTGGTAATAGCGTCACAAGATTCGATGGCAGCTTTCATGCAATTGATTTGATCGTGAAATTCAAAACCTTCAGCATTGAAATGATGCGAAGGAATGCCGAGGCGATGAATCCAGTCAGCAGGAAAAACCCCCTGGTAAGCCAGGTTGTGAATGGTATAAACCGTTCGCGCCTGTGCGATTTTTGCATGATGATAGTATTGGGTTTTTAACAACAACGGAATCATACCCGTCTGCCAGTCATGACAATGAATGATATCGGTGTTTCCAGGAAGTAATGCAGCTGCTTCCAGCGCGACACGGTCAAATAATAAAAAACGCAATAAATTATCTTCGTAAGCACCTCCTGGCGGTCCGTAAATGCCATCACGCGCATAGAGATCATCCTGTTCGATAAGAATAAAATCCAGACCATCAACTGTTGTTTTGTGCAGTGGGCAATGTCGCTGTTGTCCATCTGCCCACATCTCGACTTCTAACTTCATGCTTCGGGTTTCAATACCCGCATCACTTATTTGTTGGCGATAAAAAGGCATGATGACCGTTACCCGATGTCCCAGTTTTTTTAATGCATGTGGAAGTGAACCAACAACATCCGCCAGGCCACCCGTCTTTGCTAATGGAGCTGCCTCAGAAGCTATAAATACAATGCTAAGTTTTGCCATTAAAAACCTTCCTGATTATTCATAATAATTCGTAAAAATATGCCCAGCACACTAGAATTTTGTGCAAATATTTGCGATATTACACCATTCATTTTTTCAATGTAAATTAAAGGGTATTCAAATGTCCACATTGACACAATTACCAGCATGGAAAGCATTAGAATCACATTATCAGGAAAACGCAGACACACACATGCGTGATCTTTTTCAACAGGACAGTGAACGCTTTAACAAATTTTCCCTTCGCTTTAAAGGTATCTTACTGGACTATTCCAAAAACCGAATCACCGAAGAAACCAGAAAACTACTTATCGATCTTGCTAAGGAAGTTAACCTGAAAACGGCCATCGAGAATATGTTTTCTGGTGAAAAAATCAATAATACAGAAGATCGAGCTGTATTACATATTGCGCTGCGCAACCGATCCAACCGACCCATCATGGTGGACGGAGAGGATGTGATGCCTGGTATCAATAATGTGTTAGAACGAATGCGTGACTTCACCAATAAAGTTCGCAGCGGAGAGTGGTTAGGCTGTACCGGAAAACGCATTACAGACATTGTTAATATCGGTATCGGCGGTTCTGACCTCGGACCTGTAATGGTTTGTGACGCCTTAAAACCTTTTGCACAGGAAGGTCTCAATATCCATTTTGTATCCAATGTTGATGGCACACAAATTGTCGAGACATTAAAAGGTCTATCTCGAGAATCTACTCTGTTTGTTATAGCCTCAAAAACATTTACCACGCAGGAAACGTTGGCTAACGCCAAGACTGCACGTGACTGGTTTTTAACCCGTGGTGGCACCAAATCTGCCGTATCAAAACATTTTGTCGCGGTCTCTACCAATGCTAGATTAGTAGAAAACTTTGGTATCGACACCGAGCATATGTTTGAGTTCTGGGACTGGGTCGGTGGACGTTATTCATTGTGGGGCGCGGTTGGGCTTTCCATTGCATTGTATGTCGGCATGAATAATTTTGAGAAGCTACTTGATGGCGCCCATGATATGGACGAACATTTCCGCACCACGCCCTTCGAAGAAAATATGCCGGTCATCCTTGCCATGCTCGGCGTCTGGTACAACAATTTCTTTGACGCAGATTCCCACGCAATACTACCCTACGATCAGTACATGCATCGTTTTTCTGCTTATTTTCAACAAGGCGATATGGAGAGTAATGGTAAACAAGTTAGCCGTGATGGTGAAGCAGTCGATTATTCGACCGGGCCTATTATCTGGGGCGAACCTGGCACTAATGGCCAACATGCCTTCTACCAACTCATTCATCAAGGTACAAAATTGGTAACCACCGATTTCCTTGCACCGGTTGAAACCAAGAATCCGATAGGGCAGCATCATACACTTTTGCTGTCTAATTTTTTCGCGCAAACTGAGGCGCTAATGCTCGGCAAGAGCAAAACTAAAGTACATGATGAGTTGAAAGCTGAAGGTATGAGTGGTGATGAATTAGAAGCACTGTTACCACATAAGGTCTTTCCAGGTAACCGACCCTCCAATTCAATCCTGTTTCAAAAACTACTTCCTGAAACATTAGGTGCATTGACTGCCATGTATGAACATAAGATTTATGTTCAAAGCGTAGTTTGGAACCTCAATGCATTTGACCAGTGGGGCGTTGAGCTCGGCAAACAACTTGCACGTAAGATACTTCCCGAATTAATGTTCGACGAAGAAATTACGAGTCATGACAGCTCCACGAACGGGCTAATTAATGATTATAAGTCTAGACGTGTAGATTAGAACGATCTGTTCATTCATTGTGAGCGTGATAACTCACAGTGAATGAACAGATATATTTACGGTAACTGGTCTGGTGTTACTACATGTAGATGAATTTTTTCATCCATCGCATTAAACGTAGTAAAGTGTTCCTCTAGAGACTGTGCTGCTTTTTTTGCATCCTCTGTTGCGACCACGAGTCTAAAACGATTAAATTTCAATGTGTCGCGTAACTCAATGCCACGTTTAAATATAGCTTCCAACCTAGGTTGAATAGATATCCAGTCATCAACTTTTAGTGTCAACACCAACAATATGCCGCCAATTTTAATCAAATCATTGGCGGAAAAATCTTCAAATTCAGTAGGATTATCTACTATGTCAATCTGCTCAAAAACTTTTGCCGGGCAATTACAGCCTAATGGCCCACGAACAAATTCTTCAATTAATTTATCAGATTGTATTGTTTTCATAGTTATCTCTATTCAAGTTAGCATTTGAGTTTAACAGAAGTCTTCATTCTCAATTTAAATCATCAATGACTGAATTTTCTTCCAGGAAATTCGTCAATCATCCTTCCTGTGAGACTCCATTCCATAAGTGTTTCTCAAAAAAGACTCCGCCCGTGCACCGAGGTACACGTAGATACCTAAGCCAACCAATAACCCGACGGCAGAAAACATCATCCACACTGCAGCCTGAATATTTTCACCATTACCCAGTGCTGATTTAAACATTAACAATAGCGCTTCGATAGAAACGGCGATTAAAATTGCAGCGATAAAACGGGTAATCGTTCGGCGCGTAGAACTATGCCGAAAAATATCTTTGTGCATTAACACTTCTTCTTCGATGGTCGTTTTACCTAAATCGAATATAGCCAATGCTAGTGTAAGAAATATAATCACACTAAACGGCTTAAGGTAAATTGACTCCCTGCTACCCAATCCGCCAAACATGTCCATTATTTCTCTGAAAGCAAAAAACAACAGAACGCCGACGACTGTAAACAACCCAATAGCTATTAAGCTATAAATAACTTTGAATAATGGATGAAAACGACCACGCAGGCTATCACCCATGAGAAACTCAATAATTTCTCGTAAATCAATATCGACAACAACAAAAACACTATCATCATCACAGCAACGCGTAACCGCAGAGACGCAAAGATGTTGACCTATATTCGAAAAATAAGGCTTACTTATACTTACGTCATTTTCGTTATGTTTTAAAGCTTTTTTATAATAAGGTCGTTGGCTTCGATCCGTTCCAACACCATGGCCTTTTTTAAAAGGCTTACCATTTTTTTTCAGGATAGGTGTAAGTTGTTGACCATTTTTATCTAGTAAATAGATATGATCAACAAAAGGATAATGTTCTACTATAGAAACAATGGCTTCAGATAACGCACTTTCGTCCTCACAGAGTCGCTTGCTAACAATGCCGGTAGCAATTGAAGCCAGCAACTCACGGATGTGCTCACCATATTCATGGTAGCGTTCGATAACACTGAGGTAACTCATTTCAGACATGGCATACCTCCAAATTTAAAAACGTATTATTAATCGCTATAATAATTCTATTTATTTCACCAATAATCGCGCCTAAAATTTCGAATTTCTAAACGGCGCGAAAAGTAAAAAGTTGTAGCAACTTCTTAGTCATCTTCATCAACAACATGATTAATTTCTAACCACATAACGTTGATAATCGCAAAAGAGGCTGCGAGTAAAACACCTAATAACCATGTGAAATACCACATATGCTTTCCTCTAATAAAGTGAGTGACTGTTCTGTTCAATGTGCTTTTCAGTTATACGGCCCCACATGGCACGATAACACCACAATGTATAAACCACAATCATCGGCATAAAGACAGCGGCAGCCCACATCATAACTGTAAGGGTGTATTGACTAGATGAGCCATTGTAGATAGTAATACTATCGTTGATAGCTGTTGAAGAAGGCACCAGAAAAGGAAACAGCGTGACACCAGCAGTTGCCATAACGCCTATTATTGCTACAGAACTACCCAAGAATGCAAGTGGCGGCGAGCTTCCTGCGTTACGGCTAGCGATGACTAATCCTATAAGACCGGTTAACGGCAACGCCAGCATGTGCCAATTATCATAAATATTTAACCAAAGACCTTCTCCGTGTAACACTGTATTACCAGGCCCTTCACTGTAACCATTTATTCCCATTAACCAGACACCACCACCTATAAAAGATACCATCGCAATCATCGATGCTGAAAAAGCGTATGATGATAACCTCTGTTTTACGATACCTTCGGTACGCCATGACGCGTAAGTTGCACCATGTAATACCAATAGTGACAAACTAAGGACACCACTTAGTAGTGCAAATGGGTGCAACATGCCCAACAATGTCCCTGAAACAAATGCACGCTCAAATTCATCAAAGTAAAAAGGCATACCTAGGAATAAGTTTCCAAAAGCAACACCGAATAAAAACGCAGGAACGAAACTACCCACGAATATACCCCAGTCCCAAAAAGTACGCCAACGCGAGTCTTCTATTTTACTTCGGTAGTCAAAACCTACTGGACGTAAAAACAATGCGTATAAAATAAGCATCAACGGTACATACATTAGTGAAAAAGCAGTGCCATAAACCGGTGGCCAGGCCGCAAAAACCGAACCTGCAGCCAATACGAACCATACCTGATTACCGTCCCAGTGGGGTGCTATGGCATTAATTAATATACGCCTTTCTGTATCCGTTTTCGCAGCAAACGGTAGCAAAATACCTACACCAAAATCAAAACCATCGGTCAACGCAAACGCAATGAACATGAATCCAATCAGCGCCCACCAAAGTATTTGTAGAGTTTCTAAATCTGGCATACGTTACTCCTGCTTTATTTTGATGGCTCAGTTAAAAGATCGGTGTCATGCGATTTATTTTCAAAATGATAATTACCTGTGTGTAACGCACTTGGCCCAAGCCTGGCGAATTTCAACATCAGATATACTTCAACGATAAACAAAAACAAATAAAATATTAAAAACCCTGCCAGGCTGAAATACATATCACCAACAGTTACTGTCGATGCACTTAAATATGTTGGTAGTATTTCACCGATACTCCATGGTTGTCGTCCATACTCTGCGACAATCCACCCTGCTTCGATAGCAACCCAGGGCAAAGGCAATGAAAAAAATGCCATTTTCAACAACCATGGCCTTTCCATAACACCACCGCGTACGTTGGTAAAAACAAACGATAAACCAAAGACCAGTAACATCCAGAAGCCGCAAGCAACCATCAGGCGAAATACCCAAAACAATACGGGTACGTTAGGGATCGTATCCTGAGCCGCTTGTTTTATTTGCTCTTCTGTTGCGTCAATGACGTTAGGTGTATAACGTTTTAACAACAAGGCGTAACCAAGGTCACCTTTCAACCGATCAAAAGTATTAAATTCTTCATCAGTCGCATTACCTGCACGCACTATTGCCATCAACCGATACGCTTCCATACCTGTACGTATTCTTTTCTCACTACCTTCTACCAATTCTTTGATACCAGGTACTTCATGATCTAAGGAACGTGTTGCAACTATGCCCAATACATAAGGTATTTTTACGGCGTAATGGGTTTCCTTATCTTCCATAGAGGGAAATCCAACGACAGTAAAGGCGGCTGGAGCTTCTTCTGTCTCCCACTCAGCTTCAATAGCCGCTAACTTCATCTTCTGCACTTCACCTGCTTCGTATCCACTTTCATCACCTAGTAAGATAACCGAACATATCGATGCAAAACCAAACGCTGCGGCAATGGCAAATGATCGTCGAGCGAAGGCCATATCACGACCTTTGAGCAGATACCAGGCAGAAATTGATAATACGAACATTGAACCGCAAACGTAACCAGCAGCAACCGTATGAATAAACTTAACCTGTGCAACTGGATTAAGTAACAATTCAGAAAAACTTGTGAGCTCCATACGCATGGTTGCATAATTAAATACAGCACCAACCGGGTTTTGCATCCAGGCATTGGCAACTAATATCCAAAGTGCTGACAGATTGGAGCCAATAGCAACCAACCAGGTTACAATTAAATGCTGGACTTTTGATAGTCGATCCCAGCCAAAGAAGAAAAGACCGACAAAGGTGGACTCAAGAAAAAATGCCATCATGCCTTCTATGGCAAGAGGCGCGCCAAAGACATCACCCACATAGTGAGAGTAATAAGCCCAGTTAGTGCCAAACTGGAACTCCATGGTTAATCCTGTGGCAACACCGAGGGCAAAGTTAATACCAAATAATTTACCCCAGAAGCGGGTCATGTCTTTATATATCTGTTTGCCAGTCATGACATAAACAGATTCCATAATCGCTAGTAAGAAAGTTAATCCTAACGTTAAGGGCACAAAGAGAAAATGGAAAAGTGCGGTTAAGGCAAATTGTAACCGTGATAAGTCGACTACTTCTTCAATAATCATATAAATTACTTCCTATACATTTTAACAATTTATATTATTAGATCTCTGTAAATGCCTGGCGACAATGACACAGAACGACACTTAATTTTTTTACCTTAAGATATTACGTAAGGCAAAAAAATTACCGCGAAAATAATAGCACAACTAAAGAATAGGTATTACGGTTTATTTAATAACATACAAAAATACTTTAATACAAAACAAATAGTTGTTAAGCATTTAGTAGCTGAGCATTACTCCAGAAAATATATGGTTATCTCAGATCAGTTTTATTAATAACCACACGTATCAAAACTAAAAGTTTGGCTTTTCTGGTGCGTCCTGGAACAATTTCAAACTATCGAGAATTTCTTGCTTGGCTTCATCGACACCACCCCAGCCACCGATACGCACCCACTTGCCTTCATCAAGATCTTTGTAGTGCTCAAAGAAATGCGCTATTTGATTTAACATCTCTTCAGGTAAGTCTCGATAGCTATCAACTTTACGATACGTCTTACACAATTTATCAATAGGAACAGATAATACTTTTGCGTCATCACCTGCTTCATCAGTCATCAATAAAACACCGACTGGGCGACATTGAATCACCGAACCTGATATCAACGGGGCTGGTGATAACACTAAAACATCTACCGGATCACCATCTTTTGATAATGTATGTGGCACATAGCCATAATTACATGGGTAGTACATTGCAGTCGACATAAAACGATCAACAAACATCGCGCCCGTATCTTTATCCAATTCATACTTAACTGGGTCAGCGTGTGCTGGAATTTCAATAATTACGTTTATCTCGTTCGGAACATTATTTCCAGAACTTACTCTGTCAAGATTCATAAATTCTCTCTTTATTAGTTTTTATCGAGGCGTATCTTACTACAAAAAAAATCGCGGCACATGGCCGCGATTTTTTTACTAACTATTAATACTCAAAAGAATATCAACTGACTATCAATCAATGACCATCATCCACATCACGATCGTCTTTAAACATTCTCCAGCCACTTACCATGGTACTGATTAATGATTGACGTGACATGATATCTTCACGGATTGCAACGTAGATATGCATCATTACAAACATGAGAATAAACCACATGCCCAAATGATGGAAGGTATGAACATCCTGACTTTGACCAAACAATGGAATAATCCAGCCGCTGAAATAGGTATATATCCAGCTATCCATACCCGCACCTTCGCCATATAAAGCAAGCCCGGTAAAGATCATGAATACTGTTCCCCACACTAAAATACCAAACATGAACAGCACTGCCATTGGATTGTGCCCAGTATACTTACGAGGCTCTTTCACCATAAACAAATACCATTTAGCTTCGTGGAAAACACCTTCCCAGAAACTTGCGCTAAAAAACGGCGGCATAAATAACTGCCTTGCATGATGGTTACCAACAATTGCCCAATATAACCTACCAAGAAATCCAATGATGAATATCCATGCTGCCGCAAAATGCACAAAACGAATATACCCCATTAAATAATTAGCCTCTCCACTGTAGCCACCACTTGCCTCGCCCGGCATAGTCGGGAAAGGCGAGCCGATGAAATAACCGGTAAAAGCAAGCGTAAGTATCGCTAAGGCATTGATCCAGTGCCAGATGCGCAAAGGCGCTTCGTACACATAAATCGCCGGTTCACTATGGGCTGTGTCTGCCATTGTTGTCATAGCACTTTACCCCTTATGAACCAATAGGCCCAGTTTCAACCACTGCAAGCTCTTCGCCCGTCTCTTCACTGATAACATGTGTAGAACACGCTAGGCATGGATCAAAGCTATGAATGTTACGCAAAATCTCAACCGGCTCATGCGGCACTTCGACTTTGGTACCCATCATTGAAGCTTCGAATGCACCGATATTACCGGCTTCATCACGAGGCGAACCATTCCAGGTGGTTGCAACGATACACTGGTAGTTATCAATCTTGGTGTCCTTGATCCTAATCCAGTGAGCTAATGCACCGCGTGGCGCTTCAGTCCAACCAACACCTTTAGATTCTGCAGGCCAATCTTTCGGATCCCACATCTCACCACCATGCGTTGATTCATCGCCATTTTTGATGGTGGTCATCAATTTATCGAAAAAGTACAACTGTTGATCAGCTGCCCACGCAGCTTCCAGTGCACGTGCTGCGGTACGTCCCAAAGTCGAGAACAGTGCTGAAAGCGGGACATCAAGTGTTTTCAATGTCATCTTGATCTGCTCAGTCCAATATTCATGACCACTCGCATAACCAACAACGTATCTAGCCAAAGGACCCACTTCCATCGCATGACCTTTCCAGCGAGGCGCTTTAATCCATGAGTAAGACGCAGACTCGTCAAGCTCTTCGATGTTCTGCGACGTGCCTTTTGCGGTACTAACATCGTAGTCAGGATCAGTAATACCATCCCACGGATGCAGACCTTTGACACCTTCAGGATATTTATACCAAGAATGAGGCACGAATTCCTGAATCTGATCTGGATCACGATGGTCAACTTCATGAACTTCATCAAATTTACCGTTAATGATAGCGCCACGAGGCATCATCATATTTTCTGGAGAAAAATCATTTGCCTTATCGGGAATATCACCATAAGCCAATACATTAGAACCAGATATGCCACCACCATATAACCAACCTTTATAAAACTGACCGATAGCCAGAATATCAGGGACGTATACGTTATCAACAAAGGTTTTAGTCTGCTTAATAATTTCGTGCACCTGATTAAGGTTCACCATATTCAAGGCACCAACACCACCGGTACCATCAATATTTATTGGACACGGTACACCACCAACTGTCCAGTTCGGATGCGTATCCTTACCGCCGAAGATAGTACGCGTCTTCATTATTTCTTTCTGGAAATCAAGCGCTTCAAGATAATGTGTAACCGCCATCAAATCTGCTTCTGGTGGCAACAGGTACGCTGGATTTGTCCAGTAACCATTCTTGAATGGACCTAACTGGCCTGAGGCAACAAATTTCTTCAAGCGGTTTTGTACATCACGGAAATAACCCGGTGATGAGTTAGGGTGATGTGGAGAAACCTTCTGCTGAAGTGCAGACGTAGCCTTTGGATCAGCCTTCAATGCATTAACCGGATTCACCCAGTCTAATGCGTGCAAGTGATAAAAATGTACCAAATGATCATGAATCTGCAATGACAACTGCATAATATTACGAATGCTGTTGGCATTTTCTGGGATATTTATGCCCAACGCATCTTCAACTGCACGTACGGATGTAAGCGCATGCGTACCAGTACAAACACCACAGATACGCTGTACAAATGCCCATGCATCACGTGGATCACGGCCTTTTAGAATTACTTCCAAGCCACGCCAGATAGTACCTGACGAAACCGCATTGGTAATGATATTGTTTTTGTCGATATTGACTTCGGCACGCATGTGGCCTTCGATACGAGTAACCGGATCAACAACGTGGCGAGTGCCAGAATTATCTAATGTATAACCATTAGGAGTTTGAATGACGCTCATTATTCCTGGTCTCCTTTTTGTTGTGTACGTTTAAGTGCTGAGACAGCGGCATGTGCCGCTACTGCGCCACCCACAACGGTAGCTGCTGCGATACCGACTTCGTCGGCGTTGGACTCAATACCAAACTGGTGAATACCGGATAGACGATCATAGAAACTACCCTTATCCCAGAAACCATCTTCAGAACAACCTATACAAGGATGACCCGCTTGAATTGGGAAAGAAAGACCACCATTCCAACGGATTGTCGAACATGCATTATATGTAGTAGGACCTTTACAACCCATTTTATATAAGCAATAACCTTTACGTGCAGCTTCATCATCCCATTTTTCAACAAATTGACCTGCATCGAAATGTGGACGACGGTAACATTTATCATGAATACGCTGACTGTAGAACATCTTAGGACGACCTTGACGGTCTAACGAAGGCAGCCTTTCAAAGGTCAGAATATAGGTAATAACTGCTGTCATAACTTCAGCAATAGGTGGGCAACCAGGTACTTTAATAATTGGCGCATTACCAATATCAGGCACCTTATGAATAGGCGTAGCGCCTGTAGGATTTGGTGAAGCAGCCTGCACACAACCCCATGAAGCACATGAGCCCCAAGAGATAATCGCCATCGCATCTTTCGCAACATGCCTTAATTGTTCAGTGTATGGCTTGCCTGCAATAATACATGACATACCACCTGTTTTCTCTTGCTCTAAGCCGGGGTTACCTTCACAAGCAAGGATATATTTACCTTTATGCTCTTTAACAATCTCTTCAATAATTGCTTCAGCCTCATGACCCGCTGCAGCCATAATCGTGTCATCGTAATCCAGTGAAATCATGGAAAGGATAACGTCTTTTGCCAGCGGATGCGCAGAACGAATAAACGACTCTGAACAACAGGTACATTCCAGCCCATGCAACCAAAGTACAGGTATACGTGGTTTGGTTTCCATTGCGTTAGCAATTTCGCCAGCATGTGCGGGACTCAAGCCCATAGCCGCTGCTGTTAAACTACAGAACTTCAAAAAGCTCCGGCGGGTAATGCCCTGTCGGCGCATTACATCATAAAAAGTTTCGGTCATCGAAAGCTCCCCCTTACGGATTTATACTCGATCCCCTGTTATATAGCACAAATAATACCAATATTATAAAATAGATAATAAACAGCAACTTATCATTACATAGACCTTTCCTAACCTCTTCATATAGCAAGCATACATACCACCACAAACAAAAAATCGGATAGCAGCTTTGCAGACAGTAAAAATATGATTCATTATTTCATTTCGGCATTATTGTTTACTATTTGTAAAAATAGTGTAATATTAGTTACCACCTATAACTCTGTATACATTAAACATGACAAAACAAGTACTTATTCTGGGCATCGGTAATATTTTATGGGCCGATGAAGGTTTTGGCGTTAGAGCCGTAGAACAGTTAAATCAAAATTATCAGTTTGAAGATAATGTAACCGTCATGGACGGCGGCACCCAGGGAATCTACCTGGTTCAATACGTCGAGCAAGCCGACATATTGGTCGTATTTGATGCCATTGATTACAATCTGACCCCTGGTGAAATGAAGTTGATCGAAGGCGACGACGTTCCTAAATTTATGGGCGTTAAAAAAATGAGCCTTCATCAAACCGGCTTTCAGGAAGTGCTAATGATGGCCGACATGCTGGAGCGCTACCCTGACCATTTGTTACTTGTAGGCGTGCAACCTGTTGACCTTGAAGACTTTGGCGGTAGCCTGCATGAGATAACTCGCCAACAAATTGAACCCGCCATTGCGGCAGCACTTAAGTGGCTAGAGCAATTTGATATTGATGCAATCAAACGTGAAGCGCCACTAGGCGCTGAAGAATTACTCGCAGGCAACGAAGTCAATATGAACGAATATGAAAACAATCGCCCTTCTGCACAAGATGCTAGTCGCGTTGGTGATGATCGCGTTTTAAATTCCACTGAATTCACTATCGAATACAAACCCCATCCTCTCGACCCTGACGATGTTATTGGCTGTGACGTTGACCACCGGGGGCAGTACTAATGTGTATAGGTCTTCCGATGCAGATAAAAGAAAAAGGCTTTGGTTATGCCATTTGCGAAGGCATGGGCATCACCAGAGAAATCGACACATTACTTGTTGGTGACCTTCCTATAGACACATGGGTACTGGTTTTTCTTAAGAGCGCAAGGGAAGTGCTCACAGAAGAGAATGCAGGAAAAATTGCCGCCGCAGTGAAGGCTGTCGACCTAATCATGGAAGCTGACGCAGGCATGTCAACCAATGGCCTGGACCTCGACGCCATCGAAGCATTGTTCGCCGATCTAGTTGACCGCGAACCACCCAAACCACCATCACTGATAGCTTTCGAGCAAAGTCAGAAAAAACTAAAAACCGTAAAAACACAATAAAGAGATACACGTTATGCCATCACCACTTATTGAAGCAATGATTGAACAATACAACTACCCTGTATTGAATGAAGACACCATTGATGAATACATTCAATCACAGGAAGAATGCGTATTATTCTTCACCGAAAATCCAACCCGATTCCCTGAAAGCGACGATGTTGCCATGATTCTGCCCGAACTAGTCGTCGAATACGGTAACCGTTTTACTGCAGCCGTAATCTCGCAAGACTCACAACGTAAATTACAGGCGCGATATGACTTTAAAGAATGGCCGACACTGGTTTTTTTACGCAAAGGTGAATACCTTGGCGCCATCAGTCGCGTACAGGATTGGAACGAATACATTCAACAAATCAACGACTTCCTAACTGCCGGTCCAAAAAAAGTACTCGGCATCGGCGTCCCCATCGAAACAGCTTCAACTACTGGCTGCGGCTAACTTATATAAGGTAACAAACCATGAAAAAAATAGAAATCCCCGTAATGGTCGAATCAGCAGCCATTGCGCAAGCCGCTGTCACCGGTCCTGGTTCACAACCTGCCGATAGTGACGGTGTAGAGATGTCCTTTATGGACATGCCTTCTGGCATGACAACATTTGAAGCACCAATTATACCTGAGGTAGAAGAGATCGAAGGTCTAGAACCTGCCATCGCCATGACGGAAGACATGCTAGTCGCTTTAAAATCTTATCGCGTTGGCGAAAAAGCTTGCGTTATCGGGCTTGACCATCTGGACGATAAAAACCGTGACTTCTACAACCAGTTACTCGGTGACGGTGAAGTAAGCGTGCAATGCAGCGGTAACATAAACGCTAAAATTCAAGAATCTGTGTTAGCCGGCGTCTGGCGTGTGCAGTACCTGGACGACCAAAAAAACATTATCAAAGACACCATGGAAGTAGCCGATATACCCGGTGTTGTCAGTGAACTGACCTTTCAGGATGCGGCAGAAGTTCTCGATGTCACTCAGCTTAAAATTCCGGAAGACGTGTACAACGCAGCTCCACTATTAACCGAGATAAGCGACAAACTGCCCGAATACACAACTGACAACGAAGCACATATTATCAATCTATCCTTGCTGCCGCACACCGAAGAAGATATCAAATATCTATCTGACAGCCTGGGTATCGGGCCCGTTGTAATCCTGTCGCGTGGTTACGGTAACTGCCGCATAAGCAGCACCAAAACCAAAAATGTCTGGTGGGTACAATACTATAATTCACAAGATACGCTTATACTCAACACCATCGAAATAAGCCATGTACCCAACGTAGCATGCGCCTCACAGGAAGACCTTGAAGATAGCACAGATCGCCTCAACGAAATCCTCGAGATATACCGCGAAGATTATGCCTAAAGACTTAAACATGAATGAACAGCATCTCCCCGGCTCGTTCGGTGGGGATGCCGATAAAATTGCGGATGAAACGCGGCTAGAGTGTAAAATTTGCTGGTATGTCTACGACCCCGAGAAGGGCGATGAATACTGGCAAATTCAACCTGGAACCCCCTTTACAAAATTACCAGAGCACTGGACTTGCCCTGAATGTGACGGCAAAAAAATGGACTTCATGGTGATCTAATAATGACCGCGCCACTACCAACTGACATCAAACAAACTGAGTCCAGACCCGATACGTCTGGGCCATCAGATACCACAGCGGTAGATGCTGTACATGTAGGTGCAAAACTAGCAGAAAAAGTGCAACCTATTGCTGTACCTCAAGCCATCGTTGACGAAAAAGTAGGCATACTGGAAAACGCTTTTAATATTATATACAAAGAGCGAATGAATGACGTGCCTATCATCAATGACAAGATTGAGGTACGTGCCATAGGTTTTCAGCAATGGCAAAAATCTTATCTGTGCATCATGATAACACCCTGGTTTATGAACCTGATGTTACTGCCCGGTGAAACAGAAAACTGGGATGACAAGAAAGAAACCACGTCCAGTAAACACACGTTTCCCTCAGGCAATTATCAGTTCCTCGTTGGTTTTGAACCCGCTATTGGTAAGTACCAGATGTGTTCATTATTTTCACCGATGTTCGAATTCGCAGATAATGACGCTGCCGTTGAAACTGCCGAAGTTGCCATCAAAGAATTGATGAATGTCGAAAATATAGAAGAAGTCGATATCGACTCTCAGCAAATCGAAAACATTTGGAATGGCACTGAAGAACATCCTGATAAAATTGCCGCGCGCGAAGAAGCAGAAAAGGCCAAAGCAGAAGCTGAGCCACGAAAACCATTAAAAGAACGAATGAAGCAACCGGTCAGCCGACGCGAACTACTACGTGGTGCCCTGATGCTGGAAGACGAGGCTATAGAAAAAAAAGCAGCAGAAAAACAAGTGGTTAATAAAGCCGACGTCAGCGCTAAATTAAAACTTGAAAATCAGGCCGAAAAATGAACAACATCGAAGGCCAACTCAATATCAATATCTACCCTCAACGTGAGGACGGTCATCGTATCGAACTAAGTTCCACCCGTCCCTTACATGCCACAAAAATTTTTATAGGGAAAACACCCGAGCAAGTTTTAACAATAATACCCTTATTATTCAGTATTTGTGGTGTTGCCCAATCACGTGCAGCACTCGGTGCCATCGAACAAAATCTCAACATTGTTGAACCAAAAAAACTAGAAACAGCGCGCGACATGTTAGTACTGGTAGAAAACGCAAAAGAACATATGCTCCGTCTATTTCTCGATTGGCCAAAACTGTTTAATCTACAGGCTAACAACAACGAACTACCCTACCTGAGTCAGGTACTGGGCGAATTCAAAACCATGCTGTTTCAACAAGCTGAAGCTTTTAGCCTTGATAGTAAAATTAACAAACAATTAAAAAATACTGACCAGTTAATCGATAAACTCGACCAATACTTACAGCAACATGTGTTTTGTGAAACCACAAAAAACTGGTTACAAATAACAGACATCCAAGCACTCAAGCAATGGTCGCAACAATGTGACAGCGTTGCTGCAAATTCTATAAACATAATATGTAATCAAGGCTGGGCCTCTCAAGGCTTAACTGACTGCGCTCAACTGCCTGTGCTAGATGAAGAGCATTTACTGAAAGCGTTTAGCAACACGAAT
>JAESSQ010000142.1 GCA_016764035.1 Gammaproteobacteria bacterium | reverse complement strand
AATGACGAATATTTTAGTCAGTGTTGTATTATGTGTTGGCGCTGTTTGGTTAGGTGCTTATCTTGCTAAGCAGATAGTGTAGCTGGCCACGTTTAATAGCAACCATTCTTTTAACCCCTTTAAATTTTCATATAACAATAAAACATTACTATGTTAGACCCAAAACTCTTTCGTGCCGACTTAAACCTGGTTGCTGAGCAACTTAAAAAAAGAAACTTTAAACTCGATATAGTGGTATTCGAAACTTTGGAGAATAAGCGTAAAGCCTTTCAGGTTGAAACAGAAAGCCTACAAAGTGAACGTAATACAAAATCAAAATCCATTGGTAAAGCCAAAGCTGCGGGTGAGGATATTCAACCGTTACTCGATGAGGTTGCGGGTTTAGGTGAAAAAATCGATACGGCTAAAGCTGCGTTAGCGGATATTGTGCAGCAGATGGATGTTATTGTTCTGGGTATTCCCAATCTATTGCATGACTCTGTACCTGTCGGTAATGATGAAAACGATAATGTAGAAATCAGACGATGGGGTGAACCCAATGTTTTTGATTTTGAAGAAAAAGATCATGTGACATTAGGTGAAAAGAACAGCACTGAAAAAAGTGCTGGCGGCAAAGCTAAACTGAATTTACCCTGGCTGGATTTTGAAACAGCAAGTAAGTTAACCGGTTCGCGATACGTCGTGATGCATGGTCATATGGCTAAACTACATCGGGCATTGACGCAGTTCATGCTGGACGTGCATACCACTGAACATGGTTACACCGAAGTTTACGTGCCTTATATAGTTAATAGCGAAAGTTTAAAAGGCACGGGTCAACTACCAAAATTTGAAGAAGATTTATTCTGTGTAGATAAAGAAGCAGGGCATTATCTAATACCTACAGCAGAGGTGCCGATAACCAATATTGCGCGCAATGAAATACTTGATGCATCACAATTGCCTTTAAAACTAACCAGTCATACACCTTGCTTTCGTTCGGAGGCAGGGTCATACGGTAAAGACACGCGCGGTATGATACGTCAGCACCAGTTTGATAAAGTCGAAATGGTGCAGTTTGTGCGTGCGGATACAGCATTAGATGCGTTAGAAGAATTAACGATGCATGCTGAGACAATATTGCAGAAGCTGGAATTACCGTACCGTACCGTTATTTTATGCAGTGGTGACGTAGGTTTCTCTGCAATGAAAACCTATGATCTCGAGGTGTGGCTGCCAGGTCAGCAGGCCTACCGTGAAATTTCATCGTGCAGCTGCTTTGGTGATTTTCAGGCCAGAAGAATGCAGGCGCGCTGGCGCAATCCTGAAACCAACAAACCCGAATTACTTAATACCGTCAATGGTTCTGGTTTGGCTATCGGACGAACGCTGGTTGCTGTTATCGAAAATTATCAGCAAGCAGATGGTAGTATTTTAATTCCTGAAGTGCTGAAACCGTATATGGGTGGATTAGAAAAGCTACAAGCATGATTATTCCGCAAATGAACGCAAATGAACGCAAATAGAAGCTAAGTATTTTTTTAATTTGCGTTCATTTGCGGGTAAAATAAATTTTTAGTTCAAAAAACTTATCTCTATGAAAAGTCTATCAGACAAACTTTATAGCGTAGATTCAATTGTTCAGCTCGAACAAATCGCAATCAAACAATTTTCTATTCCTGCGTATGAGTTAATGAAACGCGCCGGGGAAGCTGTTTTTAATGTGATTAAAATGCATTATCCTGAGCGTAAAAATATTCTAGTTTTATGTGGCTCTGGAAATAATGCGGGCGATGGTTATGTGGTTGCCAGTCTTGCTAAACGTGCTGGTTTTGATGTCACCGTTGTTAGTATTATCCCACCTGAAACACTTAACAATGAAGCTTTGCTTGCCTACAAGGATTGGTTGAGCTTATCCAAAAATAGCCAACCGGATCTAACATTATTAGATGGCGCAGATATTATTATCGATGCTTTATTAGGTACAGGGCTTTCACGAAATGTATCGCATCAATATGAGACATGGATTAAGGCTGTAAATACGGCAGCAAAACCTGTTATCGCTGTTGATATACCGTCCGGCTTGCTGGCAGATACAGGTGTTATCTCAGGCCATGCTATAAAAGCAGATAAAACCGTTTGCTTTATTGGCTTAAAACAGGGCATGTACACGGCACAGGCAAAGGATGTTTGTGGTCAAATTATATTGGATAGTCTCGCATTACCCGCACAAATCTATGAGCAGGTTGCATGCAGTGCTCATTTGTTAAACGCTATTAATTATTCCTTATTGCCCATTCGAAAAGCGTCATCGCATAAAGGTTGTTTCGGGCATGTGCTTCTGGTCGGTGGGAATGACAGCATGCCAGGCGCGCTTATTCTTGCGGCCACGGCAGCTCTTCGCGCGGGTGCTGGCTTGCTAACCATTATTACAATCGCGAAACATTTGACAGCTATCAGCACGGCTGTACCCGAAGCAATGATTAAGACCTGTGAGATTGATTCTGTTGCTACGTTGTTTGATGCGCCTTTTATTAATAGTGTTACACATGTGGCTATCGGTATGGGTTTAGGGCAGGATGACTGGTCTTTGGCCATGTTGCAGAACTGTTTACAATTACAAAAACCAATACTACTGGATGCAGATGCGCTCAATTTGTTTGCAAAGCATAAATTAATAATACGTTCACCGGTAGTGATAACGCCGCACCCTGGTGAAGCGGCTCGTTTACTTAACGGTACAGAAATATTCGCAAGTATAGACATTCAGCAGAATCGATTTGATGCAATAAAAAAATTACATGCACTAGTTAACACTGTCGAATCGTGTGTAGTTTTGAAAGGTTCGGGCACATTACTATTCGATGGTCAGGTAATGAAAGTCTGTAATCTGGGTAGTGCAGCGATGGCAACACCAGGAATGGGAGACGTCTTAAGTGGCATATGTATCGCATTGATGGCACAACATATTAAAATAACGGATGCCGTTGAGCTTGCTGTTTGTTTACATGCAGCGGCAGCAGATTATATAGCGAAAGACAAAACACGTGGATTACTGGCATCTGATGTTGTT
>JAESSQ010000141.1 GCA_016764035.1 Gammaproteobacteria bacterium | reverse complement strand
CCTCTCAACACAACATCTTGCAGTATCGAATTCATCTGAAAAGCCAAGCGTGGCTCCAGTGTACGTTCCGCCTGTTTAGGCAGTTTTGCCAATGCATCCGTTTCCACGATATCAGATGACCACTGCTGCTCGGCAATAACACAGGCAGTACAGGCAACCACAGGATCAGCTTCAAACAGGACACTGCCATCAGCATCTTCGATACGCTGTATCAAGTAAGGCTCCGTTAAATAACCACCGTTTGCAAAAACTGAATAAACACGTGCCATCTGCAATGGCGTCATTTCGGCACTGCCAAGCGACAGTGATAAATCATAAGGCAAAGCACTACTATCCAGGCCAAAGTTTTTCGCATATTGCGTAGCGTGTCTGAGACCGATAGAGCGCAACACACGTATCGAGACCAAATTTCTTGACTTGTACAATGCCATGCGGAGACGCGTTGGCCCATACGTTTTGCCACTGTAATTTTGCGGGCGCCACTCACCTTCTAGCGCAGAATCTTGAAACACAACGGGCGCATCATTTATTAAACTAGCCGGTGTATATTTTTTATCCAATGCTGCCGCATACACGATGGGCTTAAACCCAGAACCGGCCTGTCGTTTTGCCTGCACCACGCGATTAAATTTACTGTGCGCAAAATCAAAACCACCAACCAGCGACTGAATTGCACCACTGTTAGGATCAAGCGAAACCAAAGCGCCCTGTATCTCAGGTATTTGAGCAAGACTCCAGCCTGTAACGGAGTTTTGATCTAGCCAAACGACGTCGCCTGGCTTGATGACGTCTGACACCTTTTGTAATTCCTTAGCAATACGATTCACACTAATGTATGCACGCGCCCATTCGATACCTCGCCAGGGCACCCGTACTTGATTACCGTCTTTTAATAAGGCGGTTGCAAAACGACCATCTTCTGCTGGGGCGCCTTCCTTAACGCCTGCATCATCGTTAACAGAAAGGATCAGAGCGGGTACAAATCGACCGTAATCTTCATCATTTTTTAATACCGACAGCAAACTGCTTTCACTTTCATCTTCATCAGCAACATCTACAACTGCTGCTTGCTGTTCTGAACTCAAATCTACATGTCGAATAACACCTCGATAACCGTGACGATGATCATAAGCCACCAATCCGTTCCAGATGCTGTTATTCGCTGCACGCTGCAAGCGTTTATTGACCGTTGTATAAACATTTAAACCACGCACATAAGCCTGGTCACCGAATTGTTTAACAATTTCCGCACGAGCCATTTCATTAACATAAGGCGCATAAACACCCAATGCGCTACGATGACGAACCGCCGTGACCGGTTCTGCAATATGTATTTCGTATTGCTCATTGGTTATGTATTCAAGTTTTAGCATCCGCGCTAAAACATAATTTCGACGGATAGTCGCACGCTCTGGGTTCACGATCGGGTTATACGTAGAAGGTGCTTTCGGCAATCCGGCTATCATGGCAATCTGCGAAAGCGATAATTCGTTCAGATCAAGTCCATAATAAATTTGTGACGCTGCAGCTACACCATAAGATCGGTTCCCTAAATAAATCTTGTTTAGATAAAGCTCAAGAATTTTTTCCTTTTCCAACTCATTTTCAATTTTTAAAGCCAGCAGTATTTCATTTAATTTACGTAAATACGTTTTTTCACTGCTCAGATAAAAGTTACGGGCCAGCTGCATAGTAATAGTACTGCCACCCTGACCTCGCTGACCGGTCATAATTAAATTAAGCACTGCGCGCAATATACCTTGATAATCAACACCAGGGTGTTCAAAAAAACGGTCATCTTCGGCCGAGAGAAAGGCTTGTTCCATTAGATCAGGTATGTCTTCAAGTGTCTTTGGCGTCCGACGTTTCTCGCCAAATTCACCCATTAAGGCACCATCACTGCTATATATACGGAGTGGAACTTGAAGACGAATTTTACTAAGCCCCTCGATTGAGGGTAATTTAGGATTAAGGTAGAAATAACCGCCTACGATTAGTATTCCAGCGATTAATGCCATCACTAAAGTGGTGATGACAAATAATTTAATAATATTAAAAATACGCACTGATCCATTACCTGCGATATATAAGAATTAGGCGACAAAGTATAAAGGTTTAACATCAAATTTACGACAATGTTATAAATTATCTAGTATTCTTCTACACTTACCGCTAGTATTTAATGCAAATGTTATAATGTATTCTATAACTACCTTGATAATATATAAATAAAGGGGAACAGCGTGGGCCTGCTACAACGCAAAAAACCTGCCATTTTAGGCTTGGATATCAGCTCGACGTCAGTCAAATTACTCGAGCTAACGCAAGATGGCGACAAATATCGTGTGCAAAGCCTTGCGGTAGAACCACTACCAGATAACGCTGTTGTTGATAAAAACATCGAGGATGTCGAAGCTGTTGGCGAAACCATTCAAAAAGCCGTTAAACGCTCTGGCACAAAAACCAAAAATGCTGCTGTTGCCGTCTCAGGCTCTGCGGTCATAACTAAAATCATCACCATGCCCGTCGGCTTAAGTGATGACGAACTAGAAATACAAATCGAGATGGAAGCCGATCAATACATCCCTTATCCACTTGAAGAAATTAATCTCGATTTCGAAGTAATTGGCCCAACAAAAAATAACCCTGATACGGTTGATGTATTACTTGCTGCTTCTCGCAGTGAAAATATTGAACTGCGTTCTGCCGCATTAGCGCTGGGCGGTCTAAAACCAAGAATTGTTGATGTTGAAGCTTACACAATCGAAAATTCTTGCAAATTGATTGCCTATCAAATGAAAGAAGCCAGTGAAGACAACATTATTGCTGTTATCGACATCGGCGCCACCATGACCAGTCTAAACGTTGTCGAAAACGATCACCTAATATACACACGTGAGCAAAGCTTTGGTGGCAAGCAGCTAACCGAAGAAATTATGCGCCGTTATGGTTTGGCCTATGATGAAGCCGGACGCCTTAAAAAAGAAGGTGGTTTACCTGACAACTATATTCCTGAAGTGCTCGAACCCTTTAAAGAAACCATCGCGCAACAAGTTGGTCGATTTTTACAGTTTTTTTATACCTCAGGACAACATAACGCTGTAGACCTTGTGGTACTTGCTGGAGGATGCGCATCAATTCCAGGCATCGATGAACTGGTTGAAGCACAACTCGATACGCCTACTGTTATCGCTAACCCGTTTGCAGAAATGTCACTGAATTCCAGAGTAAACCCACAGTCTCTCAGCAATGATGCACCATCATTAATGATTGCTTGCGGCCTTGCCATGAGGGGTTTTGATTAATGGCACATATTAATTTATTACCCTGGCGCGAAGATCATCGCCAGGAACAAACCCGACAATTTGCGACTATTGCCGGTCTTTCACTGGTTTTAACCGCTGCACTATTTTTTATGGTTCACGCGTCCATAGAAGGTCAAATAGATCACCAAAAGTATCGTAACAAAATACTCTCGGATGAAATCACCACTTTAGACGCATCATTAAAGCAAATTGAAACGCTCGAAGAAACCAAGGAACAGTTACTATCACGTATGGACGTCATCCAGTCTTTGCAACAACGTCGACCACAGATAGTGCACTTATTTGACGACCTGGTACGCACCGTCCCTGAAGGTATTTTCCTTACTAAAATCAAACAATATGGTGAGCAATTGACTATTTTTGGCGTTGCCGAATCCAATGGACGCGTTTCAGCATACATGCGCAACATCGATGCATCTGAATGGATGGCGACACCAAAATTAAAAGTAATCGAAACAAAAAAAGGTACGCTACGAAGCAGTAGCTTCACATTGGAAACCGCGCAATCACGACCTAGCGACGATAACGATGAGGAAGGCAGCTAATGGATCTTTCCGAAATCAAGCTTGATGAACTGGATATCGATGATCTTAAAAAGATTGGTTCTGCGCCGTTACCGATAAAAATTGCGATTATCGTGGTTTTATGTATCGCGCTAGCTGCTGCTGGTTATTTCCTGCTCACCACTACACAGCAACTCGAACTCGATAAAGTTACTGAAGAAGAAAGCACTTTACGTGACATTTTTACCACTAAACAAGCCAAGGCAGCAAACCTTGAAGCCTACAAACAACAACTGGATGAAATGCGTACGTCATTCGGCACCTTGTTAAGACAACTACCTAACGAAACCGAAATTGAAACACTGCTAACCGATATTTCTCAAACGGGTATATCAGCTGGCCTGGAAATTGACTACTTTAAGCCTGTAGGTCTGCGCCCTAAAGAATTTTATTCAGAATACCCGATAAAGCTAAAAGTCACTGGACGTTATCATGAGTTTGCTGAATTTATCAGCGGTGTTGCCGCACTACCGCGCATCGTCACCATTCAAGATATTTCAATTGGCCCATTTGACCCGAAGGGTGGCGTTAAATTAACCATGGAGCTAACAGCTGTCACCTATCAGTACCTCGACGAATCTGAAGAGGGTGCGGCCAAATGAACCTAATCAAACATACACTCTTTGGCGCATGTTTAGTAAGTATTAGTGCCTGCAGTCAGGATACATCCGACCTTCAGACATTTATCGCACAAACTAAATCAGCCAACGTCGGTAGCGTAAAACCACTGCCGCAATTTAAACCTTATGAAAGCTTCAGTTATTCGGCCGTTGAACTACGCGACCCCTTTGTTGCCACTGTCAATGAGGAAGAAGAAGGTGCAACAAAAACTAGTCTACTTAACCCAGACTCAACACGCCCTCGACAACCGTTGGAAGTTTTTCCACTGGACACGCTCAGCATGGTTGGCATTCTCGAACAAAATCAAAATTTATGGGGTTTAATCAAAGACCCACAAAATATTGTGCATCGCGTTCAAATCGGTAACTACATGGGTCAAAGTGAAGGACGCATAACTGAAATAAGTGAATCTGCCGTCTTCCTGGTAGAAATCGTACCAGATGGTATCGGTGGCTACATAGAAAGAGATGCGTCAATTGCCATCGGCGGCCGATAAATAATGGACGACCAAAAAAAGTATTCGGCGGCCAATCCGCGGAGAGAGACATGTTAAAAACAACAATAAATAAGCAAACGCATAAACTATCAAATGGGGCAAGCATGCAACTTTCATCCCTGAGTCTAGCCATGGGCAAAAGCCTCCTGCTGGTGTTCTCACTATTCTGCCTATTAAGTACGTTTGCGCTAGCAAAAACAACACAGACAGATGGCGGCGCAACAAAAGTCAGCAGCAATGCTATACAGGACATCCAGTACTCGACATTACCCGGTAACCGCTTACAAATCAGTCTTAAACTAAGTGAACATGCAGTGAACCCCTTAAGTTTCACTATTGATAACCCCGCACGTATCGCGTTTGACTTTCCTGCGACAGGCAGCAAATTACCAAAGCGCTCGCAGCCTATTGGCATTGGCGTGGCACAATCTATTACCACTATTTCTACCAAGACAAAAACACGTGTCATCCTAAACTTAACGGAAGTTGTTCCCTATCAAGTTACCACACAAGGGAAAAACGTATTAATTACGCTCGATAGCGAAGCTACCGGCGCGGCATTTGAAAACATCAACGCATCTGTTGGCGCCACGCCAGCTAACGCACCTCGCTTCTCGGACAAACCTCGCGGCATTAAGAATATCGATTTCAGGCGTGGTGAAGAAGGCGAAGGTCGTGTTGTTATCTACTTGACCGAAGCCAATATCCCTATGGATATCAGCGAAGAGTTTGGTAAAGTCGTGGTCAAATTTTTAGGTATTAAATTACCCGACGAGTTACGTCAGACATTGGACGTTCTCGATTTTGCTACACCTGTAAAATCCATTAGCAGCTTTGAAGAAGCAGACAATGTTCGTATTGAAATAGAACCTATTAACAATAACTTTGAACATGTTGCTTATCAGGCAAATAACATTTTTACTATCGAACTCAAACCCATAAGCAAAGAAGAGCTCGAAGAAGTTAAGAAAGAAAAGTTTGGCTATACCGGCGAACGTTTATCACTCAATTTCCAGGACATACCTGTTCGTGCCGTTCTTCAGTTAATTGCCGACTTTACCGGACTTAATGTCGTTGTCAGCGATTCAGTCGATGGTAACCTGACCTTACGATTAAAAAATGTACCCTGGGATCAGGCGCTGATATTATCCTGAAAGCCAAAGGTTTATCAAAACGCGAATCGGGCACAGTCATGCTGGTAGCCCCTAGTGAAGAAATTGCTGCACAGGAAAAAATTGATCTGGAAGCTCGACAATCTATTACTGAACTGGCCCCCATCAGAAGCGCCTTTTTCACCATTAACTTTGCCAAAGTTGGCGAGCTTGCCACCCTGTTTTCCGGTGGCGCAACCGGTGGAAATAATGACGATGAAAGTGGTCAAGCTACTGCATCGACTGGCATTCTCAGCCCAAGAGGCAGCATCCTCATCGATGAACGCACCAATACCTTAATTGTTAAAGATACGGAAGAAGTTATCTCCGAAATTCGTCGCACACTGAAAAAACTCGATGTACCCATTCGCCAGGTAATGATTTCTTCGCGCATTGTTATCGCGACCGATGAATTCACAAAAGAATTAGGATCTCGATTTGGCGTAACCCGTGCAAAAGCCAACTCAAGCGGATTTGGCGTTACCACCGGCACCTTCCAGGGTGCAGACACCATTGCGTCAAGCGGAATCACCAATATAGGCACTAGCGGCTCACCTGCACCATTTTCGCTACCCAGTGGCGTTACCGCATCGGATCGTTTAAATGTCGATCTTGGTACCGTAGGTGCGGCCGGCAGCATTGCTTTTGCCGTATTGACTGGCAGTTCACTCATCGATCTAGAAATATCTGCACTGCAAGCTGAAAACAAGGGCGAAGTTATCTCTAGTCCTCGCGTGGTTACGGCGGATAGACACCAAGCGCGTATCGAACAGGGTGTAGAAATACCTTACCTGTCGGCTTCTTCCAGTGGTGCAACTCAGGTCGAATTTAAAAAAGCCGTGTTGAGCATAGAGGTAACACCTCAAATAACCCCTGATGACCGCGTCATCATGGACTTATCGGTAAACAACGACACCGTTGGTGATATCTTTGCAGGCATCCCAAGTATCGATACCCGGGAAGTGACCACACAAGTTTTAGTGAATAACGGCGACACCGTCGTACTCGGCGGTATTTATGAACAAATAACCCGTAATGAAATCGATAAGGTTCCCTTCCTTGGTGACTTACCGCTAATCGGCTATTTCTTCAGGCATACACTAGAAAGTGATGAACGACGTGAGCTGCTGATATTTGTAACCCCAAAAATTCTGAAAGACGCGCTTTCTCTGTAGATGATTACCTTTTGTACAGGTAAGGAAGAAACAAACATGAACAACAATATTTCAAAACCATTCATACTTATTATATGCTGCGCTATGTTTATCAGCGGTTGCAGCGAAGACAATAGTTCATTTGAAACGCCCGCCCCTGAAGAAGACGTAAATACTACTCTTGCTACGAATGCTGGCGTTATTTCACAAGATAACTTTTCAATATTATCAGAAGACTTAACCCCAGCGATTTTCGCCAATCCACCACCAGCAGATAGTTTTACGTTTACTGAGTTAAACATCTCTGTACGTATCGGCGACAGAAACAATCAAGTATTAACAGATGCACATACCGTGTTTTTTAAAACTGAATGGGGTCTAATACAACCTAGTTGCGTCACCGTCGATGGTACATGCTCCGTAGTATGGCAAGCCACTGGCGGCAACATACCCGCTGACCATCTAAACACCATTATGGCTTATACCGTTGGTGAAGAATCATTTGTCGACACTAATGGTGACGGAATATTTAATGACACAATCTTTAGCGATCAAGAAGAACCCTACGTCGATGCAAATAGAAACCAGGTTTTCGATTTAGGCGATCTAATTACCGACGTCATTAATGGCAACGATACTACAGGTATAAATGGCGTGCATGATATTGGTGACACGTTCTTTAATGGTCAAGGTTGCACGGGTGCACTATGCAGCGTAGCCCATAAGTCTATTTTTGTTTGGGATGACGTCGAATTAATCATGGATGGCCCACCACCATAATAAATTTGTTATCCTAAGCGACCTCGAATCATGATGAGGTCGCTTTTTTTATGCCCATACACTTATGACTAGTCAAAACAATATCTTCTTAATCGGCTTAATGGGTACCGGCAAAACCACTGTTGGTCGTCAGTTAGCACGTAAATTAAAAATGGAATTTATAGACAGCGACAAGGTTATCGAAGAACGAACCGGTGCTGACATCCCTCTTATCTTCGAAAAAGAAGGTGAAGCAGGCTTTAGAAAACGCGAAGTGTCTATCATCGACGAACTCACACAAAAGAAAAACATTATCCTGGCGACCGGTGGCGGCGCGATTTTGAACGCCGAAAACCGTAGCCATCTAGTTAGCCGTGGCACGGTGTTCTATCTCAAAAGCAACCTTAAGACACTACTAGCCCGCACCAGCAAAAACAAAAACAGACCTCTGCTCAATACAGATGAACCCGCAGAAGATATCCTTAAACGCTTACTTGCTGAACGTGGACCACTTTATGAAGCAGCAGCTGACCACACAATTGAGTCAGCAAACAACTCGATTCACAGTGTAATACACGCTATCATTAAGTCTCTTTAAGCGTTACCACAGAAACAGACCATTCAATGACGACATTAACCGTTGATCTAGGCGAACGTAGCTATCCAATTTATATTGATAGTGGCCTTCTCGGCCAGGCTGATTTATTGCAGCAGTATATTGCCGGCAAAAGTGCTCTGATCGTAAGTAATGAGACGGTCGCCCCTCTCTACCTTGAAAAAACACAGGCCATGTTATCGGGACTTAGACATGAGGTGGTTATCCTGCCAGATGGCGAAAAATACAAAAATCTGGAAGTACTCAATCAGATTTATGACGCCCTGTTGCGTAACCGTCTTGACCGAAACACCACCGTTATCGCTCTAGGTGGTGGTGTGGTTGGCGATATGGCCGGTTTTGCCGCTGCCAGTTATCAGCGCGGCGTACATTTTGTACAAATACCCACCACACTCCTGTCACAGGTCGACTCCTCTGTTGGTGGTAAAACTGGGGTTAATCATCCGCTGGGCAAAAACATGATTGGTGCTTTCCATCAACCACGCGCGGTCATCGCCGACACCGATACACTAAACACTCTGCCCGATCGAGAACTACATGCCGGTATCGCCGAAATTATCAAATATGGTCTAATTAACAACGCCGATTTTTTTACCTGGCTAGAACAAAACATGCCGGCATTACTCAATCGTGACAAACAGGCGCTTACACAAGCCATCGAAATATCATGCCAGAGCAAAGCAGATATTGTGGCAGCGGATGAACGAGAAAGTGGGCAGCGCGCATTGTTAAATCTTGGTCACACGTTTGGCCATGCCATCGAGAACGCTAT
>JAESSQ010000140.1 GCA_016764035.1 Gammaproteobacteria bacterium | reverse complement strand
CTTCACGGAAGAAACGTTCTTTAACCTCAACCAGTTCATCATCTTCAGATTCCTGAGATAAGGCCATGGTTTTAATTGCTACAACACGAGAAATCTTTGGATCTTTGCCAAGGTATACAGCGCCCATTGCACCTTTGCCAAGCTCCCGTTCGATTTCGTATCGACCTAGCTTGGGTTTCTCGATCTCAGACCCGTCTAATATTAATGTGCCGCCAGGCGATGAAGCGCCGCCACCTAAAATGATGGTTTCTTCTAGTGACTGGGCACGATTTGCACGTGTTTTAATGTCGCGGAATTTGGCGTCAAAATCTGCCATGAGGTCATAAACAGATTTTGCTTTGTTAAACTGGCGTTTACGTTCGTAATCCAAAGCCAGGTTGTACATTAATTCGAGTACAGAATTATCAAGCGGTAACTTTCGAAATTTTTCGAAAGCCATATCCAGTTGCCCCTGTCCTTGCATGGACAGGCCGAGCATGCGATTGCTTTCAGCAGACTCAATATCGAGACGTGCTTTACCTTTTTCAGATAGAAAAAAGCGTTTGGTTGTGAGCAATATATGACCGGCCGCCAGTAGCAATCCTGGCATCATCAATTGTAACCACATACCCTGCGTTGTCATCATTATGTAGCTGCTAGAAAACAAAGCTAACAGTAATAACCCTGTAATGATAAAGCCAACCACGGCACTAAGCCTGGGCAGTATAAACATAATGTAGAGCGCTATGAATAAAACAGCTGCAAGTCGTGCATAAAAACCCCACTCAGGTTCGATGAAAAAATCTTCGTTAAGAATACTCGAGACAGAATGCGCAAGTGTGACCACCGGTGACATGGTTGGGTTGATGGGGGTGACAAACGTGTCGCCAACACCTAATGCTGTTGCGCCGATGAGTACAATTTTGTCTTTGTATTTATTAGCAGGAATTTTGCCCTGTAAAACATCGAAGAAAGAATCGATGGTAAAGGCACCGTTATATTCATCATCACTGTAGAAGAAGGTGTTCATCAATGAATAAGCGTTGGTTTTGATGTTTAAACGGCCGAGTTTCACGTTTGATCCCACGGTTATTTGAATGTCGTTGGTATCCATATTTAAACTTTTTGCGGCTAACAGCAATGCCATTGAAGGGTAATATTCGCCAAAGTAATCGATGATGAGTGGCTCAGTACGAATGCCTCCATCGACATCAGGTAGTGCGACTAGAGCACCAATTGCATCCGCTTGTTCGCCTAAAATGGAGATAGGCTGATAAGCATCCACCATGGTAAGTGGTGAGTAGCTTTCGGGATTGCTTGTTGCGCTGTCTATTATATTTTCTTCAGATAATTTGTATTTTGAAATGTAGGCTGGCAGTGGTTCATCGGGTTGGCCATAGGGCTGCCCTGGTACAAATGGCATATTGAATACGATATTACCTGCGTTCTGTATACTTTTTGCCAGCGTTTTGTCGGTGTCGAGAATCACTTCAGCTGAACGGATGTATTCAAGGTAGGCGTTCAGTTCTTCTGTCACCTGATTGCTTAGAGGCGATGTTTCTAGTGCTGCTTCAATTTTGTTTATAGCCGCTCTACCGTTTACATCACGTCTGCCTTTTACTAATATTTTGCTGTCTTCGATAGTGAGGCTTAGCTCTTCCACAAAAGCAGGTACGGCTGCAATACTGCTTTCTTCAAAGGCCTGTTTGAGTTTTCGTATGAATTGTAAGCCTGGGTCGAGTTGCGGTTCCGAGAAAAATACGGTTTGACCAACGACTTTTGCACCGCCTTCGGTAAGGATGTCGTGCATGGCCGCGTGAATGTCACGTGGCCATGGCCAGCGACCGATATTGGCAATGCTCTGGTCATCTATAGCTATAATGACGACTTTTTCATTGGCTGTGCGAGAGGAAGATTTAACGCCGAAGTCGTAAGCGTTACGTTCCATGCTGGCAATAAAATCGGAGCCAGCGAATATAAGGAATATGAAGGTAATAATCAGGCCGGTGAACCAGTCACTTTTAAAAACTCCGTTTTTCATTCTTTGCTACCTTAGGTATTTTTATTATGCGTTATATTGTCGTGAGCTTAAAATAAGACTTATCTATTTTTACCGATGTTTTTGTATTCGATGTTTTTATATTTATTGGTGCGTGGTATAAATGTATAGCATGTGTGTTTTGCAAAAGTGACTGTCGTTATCGAAAAGTACAATTTATTGTTTTATAGTAGTAAATATAATGGGAAAAACAACCGAATGAATGGAAGCGTTTTAAGATGTTAGAGAGCATGTCTCAAGTTTGAATAGTTGCGGCTACGACAATTGTTTTGAGTGACGAAATTGTTGTTGATCGTGCAAAAAAAAGAGGGGTGTTGTTGAAGCGAGTTTCATTTAACCAACGTCCATGTCGGTTAAATGGATAGTGCATAAATTATAATGCGATTGTTTAGTGTAGCGTTGGGCTAAAAAATTGCGTGCTTATAATTTGCGCAACGGTTGAGCCGAGACGTTGTGCGAAACGTTCAAGGATATCTTCTTGTACAGTGTAATCAACGATGGTTTCTTCGCCAATAACCTCTCGTGCAACATAACCAGCACTGGCGAGTTCATCGATCAAGCCATTTTTTACGGCGGCTTCTCCGGTCCAGATTAAACCTGAAAACAATCCTTTTACTGAGGTATCGAGTCTGTCACCACGTCCTTCTTTGACTGAGGTAATAAATTGTTGGTGAATTTCGCTGAGCATGTTCTGCATATGTGCTTTGGCGTTTTCGTTAATCGGTAAGAAAGGGTCAAGCAGGGCTTTGTTCTCACCTGCGGTTAGTGTGCGACGCTCTACGCCTATTTTGTTCATGACATCAACAAAGCCAAAGTTGTCCATGCGTACACCTATAGAACCGACGATGCTGGCTTTATCGGCATAAATTTTATCGGCTGCAGAAGCGATGTAATAGCCGCCCGATGCGCAGATATCAGAAATTACGGCATACAGTGGCGTGTCGGGATGATCTTTTCGTAAACGGCGCATTTCATCATTGATATAGCCTGATTGCACCGGAGAGCCACCTGGACTGTTAATTCTTAATATAACGCCTGCTGTTTTTTCGTTTTCAAATGCATTGCGTAATGCGGTAACAATAAGGTCTGCACTAGCTTTTTCACCGTCGGCAATCACGCCACTGAGCTCGATCAGGGCAGTATGTTTTTCGCTCACGTCGACACTAGGCATGCTGGCCTGGTTAAACATGAAAAGTACGACACCGATGTAAGTAAAGGTAAGCAGTTTAAAAATAATGCCCCATCGACGTGAACGGCGTTGCTCTTTTAAGCTGGCCTCAGCCAGCTGTGTTACAACTTCTCTTTCCCATGAAGTATTGTTATCAGACATGTTACTTTCCTATATCTACTGGATATTTATTTGTGGTTATAAAAATTATGTAATTTTGTTTATCTAGTATGGTTTAAATATGACGATAATTCAGTGATATTGCTTAAACAAGTTAGTGGTTGGTGTTTTTTTAGTGTGCGGGCATCGTGTACGCCGTGGGTAACACCGATACTTTTCACGTTTGCATTTATGGCCATTTGCAGATCATGTTCACTGTCGCCAATCATGAGTGCCTGTGAGGCTGAAAAATGCAGTTCTTGTAAAATTTCCAGTAGCATTTCAGGGTGTGGTTTGGATTTGTTTTCACCGGCACATCGTGTTGTGGCGAAAAAATTGGCGACACCATGTTCATTGATGGACTGTTGTAGCCCTGCGCGACTTTTACCTGTCGAAATTGCCAGTGTATAACCCATGTTGTGTAGTTCGCTTAATAATTGGGTAACCCCGGGAAAAAGCGGTGCGGGTACGGTATTGTCGTATAGATAATGTTGGCGATAGGCGTCAGCGATATCATTAATCTTGTTGGCATGCTGGCGGTTATTAAGCTCAGGGTGTAATTTTTCGATAGCTTCGATTAAGCCTAGTCCGATGACATTTTTAGCTTGCTGTTCAGAGACGATACTATTGATGGTTTGTTTACTGGCAAATTGCAAGCTGGTGACGATACGGTCGATCGAGTCGACCAGAGTACCGTCCCAATCAAATACCAGGAGTGGGAATGTTTTCATGGATGATGGTTTATTGTTCTGTGTTACGTAGTTTGGTTAATAGTAATGCGAGGTCATCGCTTATCGGTGCGTTTATAGTTATGGGGTCAGCAAGCGGTAAATACAACTTTTTTGCATGCAGGAATAATCGTTTTAAGCCACGTTCGCGAAACTGTTGGTTGGTTTTTTTGTTGCCATATTTACTGTCGCCAACAATAGGAAAACCACAGTGTTGAGCGTGAACACGAATCTGGTGGGTGCGACCTGTTTCAATCGTAATTTTCATTAAGCTACAAGGGGTGGCAGTATGGGTTTCAAATATTTCGAGAGGTTCGAAATGACTGATTGCTCTATCGCCAGCATCATCGGTCTGCATGATGTGTTCACCGCTGCGTTTGATTTTGCGGATGCCGATGTCGATAGTTTTTTCATCGTGTTGCCAGTAACCATCAAGTAGTGCGATATACGTTTTTTCGATATGGACGGTTTTTTCATGGCGTAACAGTTCGTGTAATGTTGCCAGTATCTGACGGTTTTTTGCTAACATCAAACAGCCGCTGGTCTCACGGTCTAAGCGATGCACCAGTTCAATGGTTTGTTCTGGATTACTCTGCCTGAAGGCTTCGATGATTCCAAAATGTAAGCCACTGCCTTTATGAACGGCTATGCCTGATGGTTTGTTGATAGCAATAATGTCGTCATTTTCAAAAATAATAGCGTCATTGAGCTGGTTAAGAACACCTTCAGGTATTTTGTAGTTACTGTTCTCTGTGGTATGTACCGGTGGCACGCGCATGGTATCACCTGATTGCAACTTGTAATGCGGCTTTTTCCGGCCACTATTTATTCTGACCTGACCACTACGTAATAATCGGTAGATATGACTTTTAGGTACGCCTTTCAGGTGTTTAAGCAAGAAATTATCAATGCGTTGGCCTGCCTGAGCATCACTGATGGTTACCTGTTTGACTGTGTTTTTATTAATGTCCATTAGCTGAGAATAACGTTAGTATCTGAGTTAACAATAAATATAGTTGACCGCGGGTGTGCATTTTGACAGACTTGGTGGTTCAAATGTCAGTATTCGATGCAATAATACTGCAGCAATCACGGAACACGATTGTATTTGACAGGGATATGGAATATTGCCAGAAAGTAAAAAAACAGGCATATATTTAAGGGATTAAATACTTGATGAAAGGTCATCATTGCAGCGACAATAGCTGCACAATAGCCGATATTAACTGCCAGATTTTAGTACTTCACGATAGAAGTAGATTTTTTAAATGTAGTTAATTAAGGAAATAAACTTATTTTATGTGTTTGTTTTTATTATTATATAGTGAAAGCAAACCAACGAATGAACAACTTAGTTATTAATGAATTTCTCGCTAGTAAACACTAATCACGCTATTTCTTTGACTGAATCAGCATTTTTCGAGCCTGCATTGTTAATGTGGCAAATGTTGCGTTGTCTCTATGCTTATATTGTTATGAATGAACGATATATTGCTAAGGAGCAGAAAAGCGGTGCAAAACAGTTTGCCGTTAGTCTTATGCCATTTTTAAATGTGCAGGATGGACTATCGAAACGTGTACGTGCTTACCGAGCGGGACCAACAACAGGTTTAACTGCAAATGAAAAGAATACTTATCAACGCAGTCCAGAAAGAAGAAGTACGCGTGGCGATGGTCGATGGCCAGCAACTCTACGATCTGGATGTGGAAGTTCCCTCTCGAGAACAGAAAAAATCCAACGTATACAAAGGTAAAATAACCCGAGTAGAACCAAGTCTCGAGGCTTGTTTTGTCGATTATGGCGCCGAGCGTCATGGATTTTTGCCTTTCAAAGAAATTTCGCGCATGTACTTCACTGAAGAAGCGCAGAAAGCATCCGGTCGTCCCGATATCCGTACTGCTATCAAAGAAGGCCAGGAAGTGGTCATCCAGATAGAAAAAGAAGAGCGCGGAAATAAGGGAGCGGCAATCACGACCTTTATTAGTTTAGCGGGGCGTTATCTGGTATTGATGCCAAATAACCCACGTG
>JAESSQ010000139.1 GCA_016764035.1 Gammaproteobacteria bacterium | reverse complement strand
TTCTTTTGGCATTTCCATCGTGCGTTCCTATTATTTAAAATACGAAGCATGAGGGATCGGTCTGAAAAATTATAGGGTGGTGTTTATTAACCGCTTACAAACAAGCTACAATCAAAACAATAAAACTATCGCTACTATTCAAACATGGAAACGATTAATATTTCATGGTTACACTAGCTAGTGAGCATTCATTAACACTTTATTCAGGCATAAATTAATATGAAATTTTTCAATGATTTGGCTGATTTTAGTGTTAGTGAAATCAAAGAACTAATAACACTAGCGACAAAACTCAATAACCACCCCGAACCCAGGGCGCTCGAAGGTAAAATACTTTCATTATTATTCCTCAGCCCATCCTTACGCACCTTAATTTCATTTCAATCTGCAATGGCACGGCTAGGGGGAGGAACCTTTGTGGTTTCACCAGAGATGTCCATTCATGGACTGGAGTCTCGCTCCGGTATCGTAATGGATGGCACTGCTGCCGAACATATTCGAGAAGCAGTGCCTGTCATCGCATCATACGGTGACGCTATTGGAATTCGTGCTGCGGCTAAAGGTGAAAGTCTTGATGATGATCTTGCCGATCGTGAATTTAGTGAATTAACATCACTCATCGAAACACCGTATATTAATATGGAATCCGCCATCAATCACCCGTGCCAAAGTCTCGCTGACTGGAAAACATTAGACGACTTAAAACTCTCCGTTCACAACAAGCTTGTTCTTTCCTGGACATGGCACCCCAATCCACTGCCTTTTGCAGTACCGGCTGCGACATTACATATGGCAGCATTACGCGGAATGGACGTTACCGTACTGAGACCAGAAGGTTATGCACTACCTGATGTTGTCATGGAGAAAGCAAGGCAAGCAGCATCTATTAGCGGTGGATCAGTAACAGAATCTGACGATACCAAGAGCACAATGAAAGATTGCCAGGTTATCTATGCGAGCTCATGGGCATCAGCACAATATTACGGTAACAGGCGTGCTGAAGATGAAATCAAGCCTGACCTCAGGCAATGGTGCATTGATGAGCCCTGGTTTAATCAAGCTGCCGATAATTGCCGTTTCATGCACTGCCTTCCTGTACGACGTGGTGTAGCTGTAGCTGATCGCATACTGGATGGGCCGCGCAGTGTTGTTATCGCAGAAGCAAAAAATCGTATGCTGGTACAGATGGCTCTACTACACAAAATGTTATCCAATTCATAATACAATCTTAAGTACACAAGACTTCATCAATCAAACAATATAACGTTTGTGCAAGTAGCTGTAGGAGCATGCGTCGCTAAGTATTTTGTAACAATCCAACAACTTATACGATGTAAGTTTTAAGAGCAATGAGCCCACTGGTAACGACCCGCCTGAAATAACCCATGCTCTCTGTTATTTTATGAGGTTATTTTTATCTCGTCAGTTGCCCCTACCAGACCAAGCGTATCTAAGACATCCCACGTAGTGGTGAACTCAAAATCAGTCATCAGCTTTTGCAAACGTGATTCACACTTATCTAAGTTATTATAATGTCTAAAACGTGAAAACCAGCTAGCCTCTATCTTCGGTTGTTCAGGGTCAATTTCCCAGGGGTGAAGATAAAAAATAAAAGGCTTCTGCTGATTATTGATCTGCTTCAGTCCCATTTTACTCAACCAATAAGGGTACAAGCGAAAATAACCGCCACCCGCTATAGGCAAACGATAGTTGACAATTTTCGCGGTTGACAATGGGAACTCGATAATGCTTTTACCCATAGGCGTTTTTAACATGTAAGGATGCTTAGGTGTATCAGGCATACCATAACGATCATGACGCACGGGGAAAATACTGGAGTCATAAATAAAACCACTCTCAGCAAGTATATCAAGCGCCCATTGCGACTTTTCAGTAATGGAATAACTGGCCGCGCGGTAACCTCGTACTGGCTGCTGTATGATATCTTCCAATATATTTTTTGCGCGTATCGTTTCTTCGCGAAATACTTCAGGACTTTGGTTGTATACAAGCTGGTGACTATAACCGTGACAGGCCACCTCGTGCCCTCTTTGAGCTATCTCCAGAATCAGCTTATTTGCCCTTTCAGCCACCCAACCAAGGGTGAAAAACGTCGCCTTAACCTGATACTCATCAAACAAATCTAAAATTCGATGCGTATTATTTTCGACACGTAAAGGTATACGATCCCAATCCGCCTGCTTAATACTGTTGGCGAATGCTGATACTTGGAAATAGTCTTCTACATCGACTGTCAGTGCATTTTGAATTTGCATTTAGTATAGATTTATTATGGTAGTCATATCAGTGTTGTCCTTAACTATCTGCTTTTGTCTCATGATCTTCTGATCCATAATGTCCGTAATAATAACCACGCTTATTCTGCCCAATATTTTTATTCATCACCAAACCAATAGCCTGCCCCTCCGGAATAAGCTTAATGGCATCTTCAACAAGTGTCTGCGGTGTTTTACCAGATTCTACAACAAACACAACCTGCCCTACCAATTCGGCTAAAACGCGCGTCTGCGGTGTGGCTAGCAAAGGTGGCCCATCAAAAATAATGATGCGATTACTGTAGCGATTAATAATTTCATTAACCAGATTAGACATGCGCTGACTAGCCAACAACTCCGTCATGTATTCATTTTTCTTACCTGCCGACACTACACGTAAATTGGGCACATCAGTATGCAATAAAACATCACCGATATGCAATGTATCACTTTCCAATACATCAACCAATCCGGCAATGTTTTCGAGTCCAAGCATCCTGCTCACACCCTGTTTTGCAACGTCACAATCCACCAACAACACGGTATTATCCATTTCCTGTGATAGTGATAATGCAAGGTTAACCGATGTATAAGATTTCCCTTCACCCGGTATAGAACTAGTAACTAGAATCAAATTACCACGTTCTACCAATGCTTTATCACGACCACATGCATTTGAGACAAGAGGCCGCTTTATTCTTCTGTAGTCATCAACAACCATTGGGTCAAGATTACTGCCCGGAACCAACATATGGCTAGCTACTAATCGATCCATGATATTAACCGTTTCATTGTTTACGTCTAATGGACGATTATCACTCGCACTACTATTTGTTAATTTCTCTGACAGACTTTCATTCAATTTATTTTCGTTTATCGGAGGCGTGCTCACCGCATTTACACTACTAGCCTCAACCAACTGCGCGATTGTTGTTTGCTCTGATTTTTTGCTTTTCATGCCCATATCATAAACTCCGCGACTCAATTAAAGCATTCACCAGCTGACTACCAGGTTCATTAAAAATCATTGCAGCACCATATATAACAACTAACAGAAGCAGCGTAGCAATATATGACGTTAATTGTAGCTGCCGAAGTTTTTTACCTTCACTACTAAAGTTATAGCCCACAGACCCCAATATAGGCAGCCCAAGTTTCTCTCTTAACTGACTTGAATCGATAAACGTTGGCTTAATTAAATAATTAAAAACACCCCAGCCCAAACCTGCAGCTATTGAAAATATAAAAACACCTAGCAGAAAAAGTAAACGCCTAGGTCCTGACGGTTCCTTTGGCACACGTGGCGGCTCAATGATACGAAACTTGATGCTATTACCACTCTGACCAACCGCCTGTGCCAATCGTGCGGCTTCTCTACGTTTAACAAAACTAAGGTAGCGTTCACGCGTAATTTCATAATCACGATTAAGCTTAGCAAGTTCCGCTTCAACGCCAGGGATAATATCCACAGCTTGCTTCAGTGCTTGCACTTTATTCTTCTGCTCGCCAAGCGTTATCGTTAATGCTTCTACGTCGATAGTAGTTTTATTTATATTAGCTTTCAATTCTTGATAAACAGGATTAAAAGCAACCGCCTCACCACTGCCTACATTGATATAACTATCTTTTCCACCAGAGTCACTCGCTATTAAATCAGCAATAGTAGCTTTTAATGACTTAACATCAGGGTGTTGCTCTTGATATTGTGTCAACAGATCATCAAGTTGCTCTTGATATTTGCGTAATTTCAAAACTTTTGGTGCACCGTAACTACTATCAAGCAACGGCAGTTCACCCTCTAGCTGCTTAAGCATAGTGGAGTATTTTCGCTTAACTAACTTCAATTCTGCTTTAATGCTATATAACAGACGCTCTTCATTTTGCAATCGATTATAATAACCACCTGTCTTATCAGGCATAAAACCAACATTGGCACGTTTAAAAGCAGCCAGTTTCTGTTCTGCCGAGGTTAACCGTACTTCATATTCTTCGATTTGACGATTGATAAATTGCTGCGCAGACGCCGTATCCGTCCGCGAACTTTCCAATGTGTTTTCAATCAAAGTATTAAGTAATTTTGAAACAACCTTGTATACCAGCTCTGGCGACTGTCCTGTATAACTTAGCTCATAGATACCCGCATTTCGTTTGCCCGCTAGCTTTAGCTCCACTGACCGGCTTAATTGACGTATCATCTCATCCAGTGCTTCTGGCGTGTTCGCCTTCAAGTCCATATCTGTTTGCCGAATAACATCTTCTAAATTTTTACGGCTTAATAACACCCGAGTCATGATATTTAGCCCAGCATCGTTTTCTGACTCAACAGACAATCCTTTAAGTAATGGCGTCATTACCGAGGTAGTATCGACATGCACCACGGCCTGCGCTGTATACTTGTTAGGTAAAGATAAAACAAACGCCATTCCTACTATTGTAACTATAAAAGCTATCAATAACGCCATCCATCGATACTGCCAAATACCATGCAGATAACTATAAATTAGTATTAACTGTTCCCTCATACCTTCATCACTCTAAATAAATTCGACCACTGAAAAAAGGCAGTGGCACCTCATTTTTTAATAACCCAACCTGAACTTAAGTTAGTAAGTACTAACTTAAACATAAGTGGTATTTTAGTTTATATCTACGAAAATACTGCTTTTATGCGTATTGCGGTAACAACTAAACGATACCGTTAACGTAGCGTTCATCAATACATTTAGATGATTTTTATATAAGCCAACCAATAACCATAAAATTTATAGTAGATGCTGTCAATAAATTTATTTTCCTGGCTCTGGCATACCCAACTTCTTAATTAAACTGTATAAAGAGGGTCGACTGATGCCCATTGCTTCAGCCGCATGGGTAACATTATTATTGTAAATAGATAATGCCCGCTGAATAACCTCACGCTCCACTTGCTCACGCGCTTCGCGCAAGTCCAACGTTTGCATATGATCTTCATCAGCAACAAAGCCCAAGTCAAGCTCAGTAATTCGTTTACCTTCAGCAAGCACAACCGCGCGTTTAACGCGATTTTCTAATTCACGCACATTACCCGGCCATTTATAAGCTTCGATTTCTGCACGCGCGGCGTCTGTAAAACCACGAAAACTACGGCCGTTTGCCTTACTATAACGTTCCAAAAACACTTGTGCTAATAAAGCTTTATCGCCTTCTCGATCACGCAAAGCTGGAATATCTATAACGATTTCACTGATTCGATAATATAAATCTTCACGAAAAGTTTTTTCACTTATCATATCTTTAAGATTACAATGTGTGGCACATATAATCCTAACGTCTACATCTATAGCACTACGACCGCCTAGGCGCTCTATCACTCGCTCCTGTAAAAAACGCAGCATTTTAGCCTGTAAGGCAATTGGCATGTCACCAATCTCATCTAAAAAAAGTGTTCCGCCTTTAGCTGTCTCAATCTTACCTATCGTCTTTTTTACAGCGCCTGTGAAGGCGCCTTTTTCGTATCCGAATAGCTCACTTTCCAGTAAATTATCGGGAATAGCGGCACAGTTTAGTGCCACAAAAGGCTTATCTTTTCGTGGGCTTAGTTGATGCAGGGCATTAGCAAACAATTCTTTACCTGTTCCACTCTCTCCTAAAACCAGTGACGTCGCATCTGTAGGACCTACTTTTTCTATCAATCTACATGCCGCTAAAATTGCTTGACTGCTACCAATAACACCATCCAATGGCGAAGCACCATCCACTGCTGCCAGGCGTCTATTCTGCTCTTCAAGCTCATATAGCTGATAGGCACGATCAACTATCAGACCGAGAACATCAGGGTCAATGGGTTTCTGATAAAAATCATACGCTCCTTGTGAAATAGCTTTTAAAGCATTTGCTTGGTCATCATTGCCCGTCACTACGATTATTTTTGTATGCGGTGCAATTTTTAAAATTTCTGTTAGTGCAGCAAGACCCTCACTGGCATTCGCAGGATCCGGTGGTAATCCTAAATCTAACGTTACAACCGGCATATAGTGCTGTTTCAGCAGAGTAGTTGCAGAAACGCGATCTCCTGCAATATAGACTTCATACCCTTCAAATGACCACTTCAGCTGTTTCTGTAGCCCTGGATTGTCTTCGACAACTAACAGCGGTTTTAATGTGTTTTCCACCATAATTAAATATTAAAATCCCATATCGTTAAATTTATATAAAATGCTAGAACCTATTATAAAAATCATCTAGCATCTCACGCTATTGAGGCGAATCTGCAGGCACCTGAAGGATAATTATTGTCCCTTTTTCAGGTTTGCTTTTCACAGAAATATCACCGCCCAGATGTCGAATAAATTCTCGACTTTCATACATACCAATACCCATACCGGCATTACCTTTCGTCGTATCAAACGGCGTAAACAAACGATTACGAATGAAATCATCGCTCATACCATGGCCAGTATCTTGTATTTCGACAAGATGCATTTTTTTATTTACTGATAAAGCTATTGTAATTTCACCATTTTCTTGCGTAGCTTGCTGAGCATTTTCTATTAAGTGCGCAAGAACATTAGTGAATCGCTTTTTTTCTAGCAATGCCATACTTGAATCGGTAAGGACTTTTAATTGCGGCGACGGTTTTATGTGCTGCTTCGTAGCAACAACTTCTGCAATAAGAGTAACAAGATTGACCCTTACCTTTTTTTCGGTATTCGCACGCCTGTTTCTTAACTGCACCAACAAACGATTAATATCACCAGCGGCGTGTTCAGCGGTAGCAAAAGCATCATTTATAAATTCTGGATTATTCGCATGTTTTTTAGCATTTATCGCTATCAATTCAAGTTCTGCTGCAATATTCTTTAAATCATGCACCATATAAGCAGAAAGACGCGTGAACACTTCAAATTGTTTCGCTTCAGCCAATTCTGACGATATCCGCAAAGCCGTTAAATAACTGGTGATTTGTTTTGCCGCTGTTTTTAACAGGTCTCTATCTTCCCAGTTAATAGAGCGTTCCACGAGTGGGTTTGCTAACACTATAAATCCTTGCAGCACATCCTCCCCATGCAACGGAATGATTAACCATAGCGATTCATCCATCGTCATCCAGCCTGGTAGAATTAAACCATTATATTCGCCAGCATGGCTTTCTAATTCCCTCAAGTTTATTACAAACCGTTTCTGTTCTAGAAAAGAAACAAGGGAAGAATCATTATCAATCAGATAATCTGCACGCTTACACTGCAAGGTGTAAACATTTTCATACCCGCCTCCTTTGTCACGTAACCATAGTAACCCTGCTCGTGCATCTACAATATGGGCTATAGCCTCGATTGCTGTAAGATTATAATTTTTATGCTGTATGTTTTCATTTAAGTCATCAGTTAACCTTAACCATTCGATGCGATAATCATATCTGTTTTTATAAAAATTCTTAACTAGAAAAACTCTAGCTTTCGCACGGACCTGCGAAGAAGTAGCAATAGCAAATAAAAAAACGACGGCTAGCGCTAAAAGCATCACCTGACCAATATGGCCCCAATCACCACCAAACTCTCTTAAGTAATAGCCTGCACCAGCCATCGCCAACAGATAAAGTCCACCAATCAAGATGGCTGTCGTATTCAATACAACATCCCGAGAAACAAAAATATTTAGCGACCAGTTTTTATTTCGCACAGAAGAAATTGCCAGAAGCGGTATTGCTACAATGTGCACAATACCTCGTGCAGTCCACACATTTTGATCAACACTTCTAAACAACAATGCATCCGCGTATAGATAAAAATCAAAAGCAAACATACCGCCAATGCCTAGAAACAAATATTTAATGGCCCAACGGTAGTGTGCGGCGGTATTTCGATAGAGCTGTTCGACTATAGCTATTCCAATTAGAGCAAGAAGAACATTCCCTGCAACACCTAAAGTATATTGACCCGGTAACGAAAAAACACCGGCGATTACTTCGTTTAACAATAACAAAAGAGCAAACCCTACACTTAAAGGCAGCGCCCAATGAATAAACATTTGATAACTGTCGTTCTTCTTAGTACTCCTTGATTGGTTATTTAACGAGGCCACATCAAATAACTTAAGTAAAAAAACATACCAGGCTATATAACGAAAAATCTCAAAAGATAAATAGGGTAATAGATACGACTCATCGTGAAGGGCAATCTGTGCAGCTATCAGCGACCAACATGCATTAATAAATACAGCAATAAATAGCAGTTTTCCCTGAAGACTTTCTCGCCAACTAAAAAGCAACAACGCTGCAAAAAAACTATACGCGATACCTGCACCCAAATAACTATATAAACCAACATTCATATTCTTAGGTTCTCACAAGTCTCAACATCAATAATTTTTAGCACTATTTAGGTAGAAGCCTGCTACTTAGTAGAGGCGAGCTTAACCACTAACAACAGATGAAGAGAACAATTAATGAAGCGTCACAATCGAACATTGTATATCAACAATAGAATCGGTCTATTGAGGTAGTTATATGTACCTTTATTAACTTATAAAGGCTTGTGAAGATCTTTGATAGACAGCAATCTCACTTATTCACCATGGCAGTGAACATCACACGCAATATTTACTGAGCACCTTTACCTAGCATGACAACTTCTGCAGTTTGCAAAAGAATAAGCAAATCCAATAATACGTTGTAATTTTTGACATAAAAAAGATCGTATTGTAGCTTTTCGACACTGTCTTGTTCTGTGTCGCCATAGGCATAACATACCTGGGCCCAGCCCGTAAGCCCCGGTTTTACCCTGTGACGCTCTTCATAATAGGGTATCGATTTTGATAATTTTTCTATAAATTCAGGGCGCTCTGGGCGCGGCCCAACAAAGCTCATATCACCACTCAAAACATTATAAAGTTGCGGTAATTCATCCAGGCGCCCCTTTCGAATGATTGCCCCCACTTTTGTGATACGCGAATCATTTTTAGACGCCCATCGTGCAACACCATCTTTTTCAGCATCCGTCACCATGCTGCGGAATTTATAGATATTAAAATGCTCACCATCTTGCTTGACGCGTACCTGACTATATAAAACAGGCCCACGAAAACCACTCTCTAATAATATTGCCAAACTAACAAGAATTGAAAACGGAAGCGCCACAGGCAACAGCATCAAAACCACTAATATATCTAATATACGTTTACCTATGCGACGTACCGTCCCGGTCTGAAAACCGTCTGCGAGATACAACCAACTCGGATTTAACATATCAAGACGAATTTTGCCTGCACGTCTTTCAAAAAACGTTACCAGATCCAATATATTTATACCGCTCATTTTACAATCAATAAGCTCCTTGTTCGGGAAGTTTCTAAAACGCCTATCATCGACAGCTATGACAATTTCATCAACATCGAACTCTTGCACAAACTCAACCAATGGTTTATCTAGTGTGGCGACGTCACCACCTACTGGTACGTCATCACCCAGCATAGCAATGAACAAAACAACATTTAAACTTTCAAGCTCTTTTGCATTTACCGCTTCTCGTATTAGGTCAGCCTTTTTACCTGCGCCCAAGACCAGTACGCGAGTTCGCATGTTTTTCTCTTTTACCACTTTTCTAAAAAATAACCTGACAAGTGAAATCAATAAAAAACTGAACAATACGGCCAATAACAATGCGCCTCGCCCAAGAAAAAACATCGGCACGAAATAAAAACTAACACCTAACGGAATCATTCCGAGTAACAATCCACTGGCAATACGCAATACCAGCATGTTAAGAAACCGTCCAATTTGTCGCTGGTAAACCCCAAAAGCAACCATGCTAAGCTGTAAAACAATAGCAAAAACTACGGCTTTGGGGATAAACTCACCAACAATTAGCTGCCAGTCACTACCCCAAAAACGAACAATAAATGCAAGATAAAGAGAGAATATCAGGATAAAAAACTCAATTACCGCCAGAACAACAAACTCAGTCGGTACGTAATATCTGGACAATTTTGTGGAATGACGAAAAAATTTTACTGTTCCCATGTTGGCAACCAAATATACCTTTGAAGTTAATTCGCCAGGACAGTGTCTCGTCAACTAGCGTTCGATAAATACATGAATCAGAATATTAGCACTTATCTATAAATTAACCAGTGCAGAAGAAAAACCATAGACTATTCAAGATATATATTGCTAAAAGCAAATTGCATCTGTGTTTTTAGGTCGGATGAAAACAACGCTAACCCTGCGATATGCGCCAAATCCAATTCTCTTGACTCCGGGCCAAGCCGAACTTCATCCAATAAAATAATAAACTCACTAAAACCTGAGCGAATATACAGTTTCTTATTAAATCGATCGACATACTCTAAATTGTGGGCATCGTCATGTATACGCAACGTAAGCTGATACGCCTTTTTTGAATATATGCTGAATCTTAAACTTCGGTAGCTAGACCAATCAGGTTCTGGCTCAACAATAGAAAACCCTGGATACTTGCCTGGGTAAAATCGCACCTGATGAAAAGTATAGTTATTTTTATCAAACGTCGGGGTAACAACAATCTCCGACTGTTTAAACTGTACAAAACTTGATGACCAGTTTCTATCAAACCCCACAACAACAGGAAAAGCATTATGACGCTCAATATAATGCCAGCTTAATTTTAACAATGGCGTCACACCAATCATGAAAAAAACGATTGAAAACAAAACAAATAGAGCTTTTCGTCGATAAAGCTGAGGTTGATTTTTAATATCGAGAAAAGCTACAAAAAAAAGCCCAGCTAAAACGCCATAAAAATTGCGTACCAAATCAG